>JAUXEE010000217.1 GCA_030618065.1 Gemmatimonadota bacterium | reverse complement strand
ATCGATATTTATTTGTTTACGATCCGGTCGTCATGGAACATCGGACGCCGGTTAAGAAACGTGTAACCGATTAATCCACACTGTCTTACGCCATAAGACAGATTTTTCGATGTCCGGAGGCATATGATCCTTGACGTTCTCCCGCAAATGTTGGATACTGTAAGTGCATTTCTGATGCGGCCTGTATGAACGATGGCGTAGGCCATCCTCAAACAGAGCAGGGATGTGAGCCACCGGGCGGGATACCGCCGCGATGGCAGCCGGTCAGGTTTTGGAGCCTGGCAGGCCGACGGAGAGGTCGCTGGTCTTCGTCGGAGCCCCCTCAGCTGAGGGGCGCCTGAACCGCCGACCGCGCGGTGTAGGGTAAGGGATCGAGTGTTCGGCCGCTCGTACGTGAGCGGGTCCAAAAGCGAGCCAAGTCCCGCCAGCGGAATAAGAGGCCCCGACCATGGCGTACCAGGTCGGGGTCTTTTTTTGTCCTTAGGGCAAAGGATGCTCTCCATCCCTAAGGGCCTGGGGGTGGAAACCCATCCTCGTCGGGTGGTAGGTCCTCAAAGAAATCCAGATACCGATCCCGGTCTTCTCTTTGTTTTTCGAGCCAGACCACGAATTCCGAGGCCACGAGCCCCGTGGAGGAGTTTTGTTCCTTTGCGGCCCGGGTTGCCAGATAGTTGGCGTATTCGTTCCGGGGATGGCCAGTATGGCCCCGGACCCAGACCCACTCCATTCGATGCCTCGCGGCCACCTCGTCCAACTTTTTCCAGAGGTCCAGGTTTTCAGGGGGTCCGCCCTTCCTCTTCCAGCCTTTTGCCTTCCACCCTCGCACCCATTCGTTCATTCCACGGATCAGGTACTGACTGTCGGACACAAACCGGACGATGCACGGGCGCTTCAACAGGGCTAATCCTTCGATCGCGCTCAGAATAGCCATTCTGTTGTTGGTGGTGTCCGACTCGGATCGCCAGAAATCACGGCGCTCCCACCCCTCTCCCTTCCAGAATTCCACAAAACCTGCTGCGCCCCCTGGGTTTGCCCTGCCCTCGAACTGATTCCCCAGGCAGGACTCGTCAGCGTGAATGGTGACTCTGGGTGGTTTGACCATGGATGTGTTTCTCGGGGTTGTTCCGTCCCTTTTGGACCCAGGTATTTTGATGGGCGCAATGATAATAGAGATGGGCGCGCTGGATAATAGACCGGGACTCGCCTTGACGACCAGGGAGGGGAACCTACATTTTGGCCGACCATCCCCTTTACCACTTTGGCATTTTGTGACCCCGAAACTTTCATCACATCCGGCGTATCTGCTCCTGGAAGACGGACGGACCTTCCGGGGCACGGCTCTGGGATCCTCGGGCCTTGCCCTCGGCGAGATCGTCTTCAACACCTCCATGTCAGGCTATCAGGAGATCCTCACAGACCCCTCCTATTCCGGCCAACTCGTGGCCATGACCTATCCCCTGATCGGGAACTACGGGGTGAACAGCCAGGACGGGGAGTCCGAGGTGCCCCAGGTCGCCGGCTTCGTGGTCAGGGAGGCGTCTCGAATCTACTCCTCCTGGCGAGGAGAGGGGGGGCTTCAAGAATACCTGGAAAACCACGGGGTAGTTGGGATCGCCGGGGTAGACACGCGGGCTCTCACCCGCCATATCCGGGCCGAGGGGGCCATGAGGGGGGCCATTTCCCCGAGTTCCCGTCCCTTGGAAGAGGTGATGGAGCGAATCCAGAGCCACCCCCGGATGGAGGGCCTGGACCTCGCCTGCGGGGTCTCCACCACCCAACTGTATGAGGTACCGGCGGTGAGTGAGGAACGATTTCACGTCCTCGCATTCGACTTTGGCGTGAAGGCCCACTCTCCCAGACTCATGGCGGAATTGGGATGCAGGGTCTCCGTCATGCCGGCGGACACTCCCACGGAAGAGATCCTACGGGAGAAACCCGACGGCCTCTTCGTATCCAACGGCCCGGGCGACCCGGCTGCCGTCGAGAAAGCCCAGAACGCGATTCTGAGCCTGTCGGAAGCGGGAACCCCAGTGTTCGGGATCTGCTTGGGCCATCAGCTCATTGCCAGGGCTTTTGGGGCCCGGACCTTTAAGCTTCCCTTCGGCCATCACGGGGGGAATCACCCCGTCAGGAACCTGGATTCGGGCGGCGTGGAGATCACCGCCCAGAATCATGGATTTGCTGTGGTGAAAGACGAGGACGGCGAGATTGCCCATGCCCCGGACCTCCGTGTTACCCACGTCAATCTCTATGATGATACCGTGGAGGGGGTGGCTCATGGGACTCGACCCGTCTTTTCGGTCCAGTATCATCCGGAAGCGGCACCGGGCCCTCATGACAGTCGATACCTTTTCCGGCAATTCATTCAATTCATGGAGAATCGGGGCCATCATTCATAGTCGGGGAATCAAAAGGCCTTGACGGTTTGGGGAGGCGGACGTTACCGTGCCTCCCCTCGTGTGGATTGGTGGGGCTTACCTCATCGGGGCCACACACTTAGAAGGAAGTGACGGGCCCTTACGGGCCGGCTTCTCACCTCTTTTCCAGGTTGGATTATGGAGGGGCGGCTCCCTCCTGGAGGAATGGATGACCAAGGCGGACCTAGTGGAGCAGGTCGCAGAGGCGATTGGCCCCGGGATCACAAAAAAGGACTGCGCGCTGGTTGTGGACGGGTTTCTCAACGCCGTCAAGCTGGCGTTGGCCGAGGGTGAGAACATCGAGATCCGTGGATTCGGAACCTTCAAGGTCCGTAGCCGGAAGTCTCGGATGGCACGGAACCCGCGGACAGGAGACCCGGTTGAGGTCCCTTCCCGCTCGGTCCCGGTCTTCAAGCCATCCAAACATCTGAGGGCGAGGGTGGCTGGGTTGGACCGGGTCGTTCGGTACTGAGGTCCATCGTAGCGACAACCAGGGGGGCGGTTTCCACCGTCCTCCTTCCGGACCATTCCGGACCCTCCGGGGTTCAAATCTGGAGCCGAGGCTCGATGAGCCCCCGGCTCTTTCTTTTTAACGAATCCGCCGCCAGATGCGTCAGAGAAAACGGTGAAGGACACGTCCCCGAAAAAGCTGCCACCAGACGACGAGCTGGTGGACCGGGCTCAAGCTGGGGAGTTGAAGGCCATGGATCAGTTGGTCTCTCGGCATCACGGCAGCGTGTATAGAGTGGCTCTGGGGATCCTGAGGGACGAGGACGGTGCCTCGGATGTGGCACAAGAGACCTTCCTCAAGGCCTTCCGGGGCCTAAAAGGATTCCGAGGGGACGCGTCGTTCAAGACCTGGCTCCTGACCATCGCGGCCAACGAAGCTCGGGGGATTCTCAGGAAGGCCGGGCGACGAAAGGAACTGTCGCTGGAGACGGTGGGCCCGGTGCCATCGACAGAAGCATCCGTCGATGACACCATGGAGAGGGCGGAGGATGCCAGTCGGGTCAGGGAGATCCTCCTGGAACTTCCCGAAAAGCAAAAACAAGCCGTGACATTGAGGATCTTTGAAGAGCTGAGTTTCCGTGAGATCGGAGCCATCATCGGCTCGAGCGAGGGGGCGGCCCGGGTGAACTACCATCACGGAATTCGCCGATTGAGGGAGATGGTGAAATGACAGGCCGAGACTGCGAGACATTCGAGACCTTCTGCCGGAGTTGGCTGCTGGATCCGTCGCTCCGGAGGAGCTCGGTATGGTGGAGGCACATCTTGGCGTCTGCCCGGACTGTCGGAAGGAGTTGGATCTGGTAAGGGCCCTCAGAGATGTCCGACCTGAGGTTCCCCCAGGGCTCGAAGCCAGGATCCAGGCCCGGGTCCAGGAAGAGGTAGCCAAGGAACCGACCCGGGTGGCCGAGGATGCCTCTCCGGAAACGAGCCGTGGGATCCCCATCTTCGGTCTCCCTCGGCGGGTCCCGGCCTGGGCCCTGTCGGCGGCTGCAGTCGTGATTCTCGCACTGAGTACAGCTGTGATTTGGAATCAGAGGGTCCTGGATGTTGTCCAGGACCCTATTGTGGTCGCATCCCAGGACCCTTTGCCCGAGGCTTGGCTGTGGGATGATGGAATGGTGGCGGGCGCACCGGTTTTCGACGGCCTTTCCGACGAGGATCTGGAAGCCCTTCTCGAGGAGCTCGAGGGATGATGTCGAAGAGAAGGTCGGCGCTGGCCCTGGTCGGCGCCCTCACGCTGGCGCCCATCTTCGTGTCGGCCCAGGTGACCCCTCCTCCAGGGGGGCAACGTCAGAGAATGGAGCTCGAACGGCGCCTCCAGCTTGGGTTTCAACGCTCGATTCAGAGCCAACTGAGCTTGAGTCAGGAGACGATGCTACGCGTCCGAGGAGTGATGCAGTCTTTCCAGGAAGAGCGACAGGATCTGAACAGGGCTCAGGCCTCTCTCCGGTACCGGTTACGCGATCCGGAACTTTCGGACATGGGGGAAGATGAGGCCAAGGCCTTGATCCAGGAGATGGTCGATCTCCAACAGCAGGAGTTGGATCTGTACAAGAAAGAGCAGGAGGAGCTTTTGCGGGTCCTGCCCCCGGTTCAGCTCATTCGCTTCTACCGTCTCAGAGACGACATGGGCCAGAGAGTCCAGCAGTTGCGT
>JAUXEE010000097.1 GCA_030618065.1 Gemmatimonadota bacterium | reverse complement strand
TGGAAGGCCGCCCTGAAAGAGAACCGCCAGAGGGCCTATGACGACTTCATCGCCGTAAGCGAGGACCTCGTGGCCCGGGGGGTCACCTCGCCGGAGCATCTGGGGATCATGGGGGGAAGCAACGGCGGGTTGCTTGTGGGTGCGGCGCTGACCCAGCGACCCGACCTCTTCAACGCGGTCGTGGCGCAGGTCCCGCTTATGGACATGAAGCGCTATCACACGCTCCTGGCCGGAGCGAGCTGGATGGCCGAATACGGCGATCCCGACATCCCCGAGGAGTGGGCGTACATCAGCCAGTATTCCCCGTATCAGAACGTCAGGGAGGACGTGGACTATCCCCGGCCCTTCATCTTCACCACCACCAGGGACGACCGGGTGCATCCGGGCCACGCCCGGAAGATGGCGGCCCGGATGATGAGCTATGGGCATGAGGTCTTCTATTTCGAGAATGTGGAGGGAGGCCACGGCGCCGGGGTGACGCCGGAGCAGCAGGCCGAGTCGTTGGCCCTGACACTGGCCTACCTGCACCTGCAGTTGAGATAGGAGCGCCTGAGATAGGAGCACTTGAGGTAGGGGCGCCAATCCGGAGGCCGAGGGGAGAAAGAGCCATGAGCGACGATTTGAAGCGGAGAGATTTTCTCGCAGGCTGCGTGGGAGCGGGTGGGCTCGCTGCAGCCGGTGTCTTCCCGGGAGCCGCCCTTCCATCGATGGGCGAAGATGAATTCGTCTCCACCCGGCCCTGGTGGGTGCGGCAGGTGGACGAGCCGGTACTCGCCATCGACCCTGACGTCTACGCCAGCTACGACCAGCACAAGAACGTGCTCAGCGCATACCGGGATTATGTGAGTGAGGAACGGGCCAGGGAGGTCGCGGAACTCAATGAGGCGATGAAGCGAGACGTCGAGGCTGGAAACCTCCCAGGCTATCGACGAGAAGATCAGGCCTTGATGTTGGCGGGCTGGACACTCCGTGGGACTGGAAACATGAACAGGGGCCTGCGGTCGTGGGCTCAACAGCGTCGCCGTGGCGATCCGGTGGTCCCGTGGGAAGCAAGTCCGGAGAAAGCGGCAAATGTAGTGAAGAAGGCAGCACGGTTCTTCGGCTCCGCCGATGCCGGGATTGCGCTGTTGGATCGCCGGCACGTCTTCTCGCGGAGTTACGGCGTGGACATTCACTTCGAGGACGTCGAGGAGCCATACGAAATCGAGAACGAAAAGGCGGTGATCCCCGAGAAGGTGAAGTATGCCATCGCCGTGGTGGTGCGTATGTCACCCGACATGGCTTCACTGGCGCCGTCTCAACTCTGCGACGCTACGAGCTCCCTCGGCTACAGCCGGCTGGAATTCACCGTCGGTCACCTCGGCGCGTTCATTCGAAATCTGGGCTACACAGCTATCCCGAGCGTGAATGGTTTGGGCTCGAGTATTCCCTTTGCTGTCGATGCCGGGTTGGGTGAGGTGGGGCGCACGAACCGATTCATCTCACCCATTTATGGGCCGGCGGTTCAGTTGGGCAAGGTTCTGACCGACATGCCCATGGCGGTGGACAAACCCATTCACTTTGGCCTCAAAGAGTTCTGCATCGCGTGCGGCCGATGTGCCGAATCCTGCCCGGCCAAGTCGCTTTCCTTCGATGATGAGCCCAGCTTTGAAATTCGCGGTGAGTGGAACAACCCCGGACACCAAACTTGGTATGAGGATGGTGTGAGCTGCTTCGAGTTCTGGGAACAGTCCAACAGCTATTGCAGCACCTGTATCATGGTTTGCCCCTGGGCCAAGAAAGACAAAACGGTCCTACACGAGATCGTCAAAGCGTCGAGTGCGAAGATGCCGATCCTGGACAGGTTTCTGGCCTCCATGGACGAGAGTTTTGGATACGGAAGACAGAAGGACCCGGATAGATGGTGGGACCTCGATCTGCTCGAGCATGGAATCGACTCGATGTGACTTCTGAGGTAATGCTCTTCAAAGAAGGGCCGAGTGCACCGAGTCCCCCTGGTTGAAGGGAAGGAAGAGGCGTGGGCAAAGAAGCTGGCTTTTCGATTCTCCGTGTCCGCAAACGTCCGTGGTACGTCTGGCTTCTCAGAGTGGCTTGGGTGCTCTGGCTTCTCATCTGGCTGGAGTTCGCAATCGGCTCGAGGCAGGAGTTGGAGCAGCAGGCATTTACCACGGCGGTGAAGGTATTGATCGTCAGCGTCTTCCTGGGTCTCGCCCTTTATTCCTGGAAGTTGCGGTATCCGGGGAAGATGGCGGAGGGAGAGGAGAGTACGTCTCGGAACTTCCGGGCGGAAATCAATGATAAGAAATAGGTTGTTCGACAAGCTAAAGCTGCTCAGTCCAATATTATTGCTGACACATCTGCAGGCCTGCACACCCATGATTCACCCGGCCGGAACTCCGGTCATATCATGCCAAATAACAGACAGTTTCTTTATTACCACTGATGGCACGCCCTTACCTTTGAAAAGCTGGAGGCCTCCTCAAGACGAAATCCGATCTATCATCATTGCCCTGCATGGCTTCAATGATTACAGCAACTTCTTTCAGCAATCTGGAGTTTTTTTTGGTCAATCAAGGACTGTTTCGTATGCCTATGACCAACGAGGATTCGGGGGAAGCCCCAACCCAGGATCATGGGCTGGTGTTGATACTTACATTCAAGATTTGGAGTGTTTCATACAGGCGACAAAGAACAAACACCCCGATATCCCAGTTTATCTGTTAGGTGTAAGCATGGGGGGAGCCATCGTCATCTCGACCATGGCACAATCCATTCACCTTCCCGTTGATGGCATCATATTGGCAGCACCCGCTGTCTGGGCGAGACAGACCATGCCCTGGTACCAAAACGTGTTATTGTGGACTCTTTCTCATACTGTCCCGTGGTTGACAGTGACGGGGAATGGCCTGGGGAGAATGCCTTCTGACAACATTGAAATGTTGAGGGCTCTGGACCAGGATCCTCTGGTCATTAGAAAGACTCGGGTTGAAACCATTTTTGGCCTGGTCAACCTAATGGATCGAGCATTATCCAGCGCCGATCTCATTTCGACCAAAACCCTGCTGCTCTATGGGGAAAATGATGAGATCATTCCTTTGGAGCCTACCTACCAGTTTCTCCATGATTTGACTGATGCCGGGGCAAACCGTCACGTCATCGCAATTTATGAAAACGGATACCATATGCTCTTGCGTGATCTTCAGGCATCTGTTTTGTGGCATGATATAGAAACCTGGATGAATTCGTCTTCCTCCCCGCTTCCTTCCGGAGCGGATAAACGGGCACAAGAACTCATTGAAGAATGGATGAAAGGTGAGATCCAAACTTCCGGAAGGACTGTCGGAGGTTCGTCGTAGAGTCGGTTTCCCTACTCCAAGACGTAGGCTTCCGCCATACCAGTGAAGCTGTCGACCTGAGATTCCACCCACTCCCCATCGCGTCCCAACTCCCTCGCCATGAGCGCCGCCACCCTCGGAGCGGCCTCAACGGCTGCTCGGGCGTCCAGAATCAACGATCGGGTGCGGCGGGCCAGGACGTCATCCACGGTCCTGGCCATCTCTTCCCTCACGGCCCAAATGACCTCTCCCGACCGGGGGCGAAGCCGTGGGTGGAGAGGCTCGGCCAGAGCCGGCTCGGACCGGATCAGCGCCTCCACAGCCGGCGCGTCGGAGCCGTAGGCCGCGAGCTCTCCAAATCGTTCCGGATGGGTGTGAAAGCCGTGGATGTTCAGCTCTCGGGTGACGCACTCCCGGGGCTCCAGACCGCCAAGGATGATCCCGTGATCGATGGCGTCCTCGGCCATTTTTCGATAGGTGGTCCACTTCCCCCCCGTTATGGTCATCAGGCCGGAGTTGGATACGTGAAGCGTATGGTCCCGAGAGAGGGACGCGGTCTCCTCACCGCCGCCTCCACCCACCAGGGGTCGAAGGCCGGCGAAGCAGGAAAGAACGTCGGCTCGTGTCGGGTTCTTGGTGAGGTACCGGGCAGCATGAGAAAGGAGGAACTCCACCTCCTCCTCCAGGGGGATGGGCTCCAGGTGGGGGTCTTGCACGGGAGTGTCGGTTGTCCCCACGACGACCACATCGTGCCAGGGAATGGCGAAGAGGACCCGACCATCGTCGGTGTGGGGAACCATGATGGCAGAAGTGCCACCCAGAAAGCTTCGAGGAAGAACCAGGTGGACTCCCTGGCTCGGTTGGATCATGGAGGAAGCGTCCGGATCGTCCATGCGTCGGAGCTGGTCGGTGAATACTCCGGTGGCATTGATCACTACCCGGGCCTGGGGTTGAAACTCCCCTCCCATCTCTTGCTCCATGGCCCTGACACCCGTGACGTAGCCCTCTTCGTCCTTTTCCAGGCCCACCACCTCGCAGTAGTTCAACAGGGTGGCTCCCTGGCCTGCGGCGGTTTGGGCCAGATCCAGGAGGAGGCGTGCGTCATCGAACTGTCCGTCGTGATAAACCACGCCGCCCCGCAAGCCCTCGGTCTCGATGGTTGGAAGGCGTTGGACCGTTTCTTCCCGGGACAGGTTTTTGGACGACCCGAATCCGTACTTTCCGGCCAGGGCATCGTACACCTTCATCCCGATTCCGTAAAAGGGCGCTTCCCACCAGACGTAATTGGGGACGACGAACTCCAGATCCCGGACCAGGTGGGGGGCATTTCGCCGCAAGCGCCCCCGCTCCCGAAGGGCTTCCATGACAAGGGGGATGTTCCCCTGCTGCAGGTAGCGAACGCCCCCGTGGACCAACTTGGTGCTTCGGCTGGAGGTTCCCTTTCCGAAGTCGCTCTGCTCCAGGAGGAGGGTGCTGTACCCTCGGGAGGCCGCATCCACCGCCACCCCCACCCCTGTCGCTCCACCGCCAATGACGAGGAAGTCCCATGGGCGCTGGGCTTCGGTGGCACTTCGCAGCATTGAATCCCGGTTCATGACAGGCCTTTCGATGGGATGGCCCTATGGTCCTCCTGAGTTTCCCTCAGGGCCGTTCGGGCCTAGCTTCTCTTTCCGGAGGAACTTCTACGTCCTGGCCCACAAAAAATCAAAGTTTCAGTCGCACGGAGACTCGAAAGAGCCTTCCTGGTTGGACGAGACGATCTGGAGGAGAGAGGAACAATGGCAAGCAGGAGAGAGTTTCTTTCAGGGTCTGCCGCAGCGGGTTTGGGTTTGGGTCTGGGTGGTTTTTCGACCATCGGGTGTACGGGATCCGAGGGTGGAGGTGCCGGAGGTGAGGGCCTGGGCTCTGCGTCGGTATCGCAGCCGGAGATCCCCCGGGCCGAGAAACCGTTGAGGATTCTGATCCTCGGTGGGACCGCTTTCCTGGGACCCGCCCAAGTCGAGTACGCTTTGGCCCGGGGGCACACCGTCACGCTTTTCAACCGGGGACGCACCAACCCCCATCTTTTCCCGGATGTGGAGAAGCTGGTGGGTGACCGGGCTGAGCCGGACTACACGGCTCTGGAGGGTCGTGAGTGGGACGCCGTTATCGACAACTCGGCGAACGTGGCCTCCTGGCTCATGGATTCCACGGCCCTCCTGACAGAGTCGGTGGGCCGGTATCTCTTTGTTTCCAGCATCTCGGCCCACAAGGACAACAGCATCATCGGCATGGACGAGAACGGGCCCGTTTTCACCAAAGAGGAGTATGACGAGGCCGTGGCTTCCGGAGCCGGGATGGGCGCCACCTTCGGCCCCAACAAGGCCCAGGCCGAACGGGAAACCTTTCAGGCCTTCCAGGACCGGGGGATCGTGGTACGGCCAGGTCTCATCGTCGGCCCCCGAGACAACAGTGGCCGCTTTACCTATTGGCCTGTTCGGATCGACCGGGGAGGAGAGGTCATGGCCCCGGGGGACGGGACCGACCGAGCCCAGATCGTGGATGTCAGGGACCTGAGCCGGTTCATGGTGCATCTGATCGAGGAGGAAGCGAAGGGGACTTTCAACGCTACGGGACCCGAGTCGCCACTCACCATGGCGGGGATGCTCTACGGGATTCGGGCCGTCACCTCCACTCCCGTTACCATCACCTGGGTGGATGCCGATTTTCTCCGGGAGCATGAGGTCGGGGGTTGGATGGAGATGCCGGTTTGGGTGTATCCGGAACCGGAAACCCAAGGCTTCAGCGCTTATGACTGCACGAAAGCCATCGAAGCGGGCCTGACCTTCCGGCCCCTGGCGGAAACAGCCAGGGACACCTTGGATTGGTGGAAATCCTTGCCCGAGGAGGATCAGGGTCTCCGAACGGGAATCGATCCTGAGAAGGAAGCCGACGTCTTGCGGGCCTGGCACGCCAGGAACGGATAGGCCCAGGGCTCCCTGGGGACCCGGGTCAGGTCCCCGGGGACACAGGTCCCGAGGACCTCCCCAGGGGACCTCCTCAGGGACCTCCTCAGGGACGGATTTCCATTCCCTCTTCGGGGGCCTATACTAACCCCGGTTCAATCACTGTTGCTCCCGGGAGACCCTCGCTATGAGCCTGGAAGACATTCAGGCCGTCATCGATAGTGCCAAAGCCCGAGGTATCGACCATCTGGAGGATTTCATCCGCCAGAGGTTGCCGGGTATGCCCGAGCCCAAGGTCAAGGAGACTGGCGAGGTTGCCCTCGAGATCATAGAGTCCGTGCCCATCTTTCTGGCCAGAGCTTCCCAGGAAGCTCGCAATCGGCAAATGGTTCGCACGGTCCAGCCGGTTTTGGATCATGCCGAGCGCTACTTCCTTCGCCCCGTGGATCTGATTCCAGAGATGACCTTGGGTCTGGCGGGCCTTTTGGATGACAGCTACCTGGTGCTCCGGATCCTCCAAAACCTGGATCGGGGACCAGAGCCCTTTCTGGACTGGGACCTGGAGTTTCCTCTGGCATTCCTTCGGGGGTTGGTGGGGAAGGAGATCGGATCGAAACTGGACGCCATCTCCCTGGTGGCCATGGAAGATTTCTCCCAGCATCTTTCCATGGTCTGGGATCAGGTCTCTCACGAAGCCTGACCGTCGGGTCGACCTCATCTCCCCCTGGCCTTGCCTAGGACCTCCCCGCTCTGAACTGACCAAGGAATGGATCCTCAGAGGGAGGTGGTGGGTAGCCTCGCCTCATGATTATCTCTCCGCCAGATTGCGGAAACGTCCTGTCTCGATGACCCGAAACGGAGAACATCTTCATGCGTCCTCGGCGCCTCCATTTCCTTTTCGCTCTTCTCGGCACACTCCTCCTTCTGTTCCT
>JAUXEE010000274.1 GCA_030618065.1 Gemmatimonadota bacterium | reverse complement strand
GAACCCCTCGAACTTGAGGTAATCGGGCCAGATGGTCAGTTCCTCGGAACCGTGAACATCGAAAACCTGACAACAAAGCCTGTTGCGGCCAGAGGGAACCTTCTTTGGGTTATTGAGGAAGGGGAGTGGGGGGAGCAGTATGTGGTCCGGTATCGGATTGAGCCTGGGTGAGGCGTTGCCGTGGTGTCGGCGGTCGAGCTTCTCAGGGACGACGATGTCCCTGACCCTTTCAAGGACCTCGGGCGGGGCCCATGGGCCTCATCAGAGGTTGACGGACCTCGCCGTGCAACGGAATCAGGATAGGGTCCTTCTCCCGGGTTAGGGATCCTGGAGGGACCGACAGTACTCCCGATGGGTCAAGGAACAGCCCTGCCCAACAAACCCCGATACCCTTCGAATGCAGCGAGTCGTTGAGGCCGAATCCCCATGTGAGTAGACCCGGGGTTTCGTGGGCGCCGTTGTCAGATCACCCGAAGGACCGGCTGTTTTGTCTGGGGGCTCCCCCCGAACACCCGTGGTCCGCGAAAACTTCATCCGTGCGGATTCTTCGGGCAGTTGGTCTCCCACGGCGGGTCCGATGTCCCTTCGCTTGACTCCCGCGGGATCAAATGACTCCCGCGGGATCAAGCGTCGCCCAAGGGAACACGTCGGGCTCTGTCGATGCCGGAATCCGCGCTCCGGTATGCCCTCGATTCCCTGAAGGGGCGGATCTTCGTTGTAGTAGGTGATGTATTCCGTGACGGTGCGGCGAAGGTGGCCTTCGGACAGGAAAAGGAAGTGGTTCAGGCACTCCCTCCTCAGGCTTCCCATGAACCGCTCGATGTGGTCACTGCCACATGTACCACCCTTCGGCTTCGCAGCTCCATGAGCACCAGGACCTACCGCACCGAGTAGTTCCACAGGGGCTGGGTGCTCAGGTCCCTGGTCCACAACTCGGCGGCGTGTCCGGCCAGGAAAGTGCGCCAGGTCGACGAGAAAGGACAGCCGTCTCCCTTCCTTGCCATCACGCATCGGCGGATGGTGCTGGGAGCGTGCTCCGCCCCGAGTTTCGCCCTGAGCTCCAGGGCGATTCGGTCCTCGCCCCCCTCAGGATGGTCGGAGCAACGGCCTCCTGCGCTCCCGCACAGCACAGATAGTTGGTGACGGAGGACGCCGTTCTCAGCCGCCAGGGAGGCGCGTGATCGAGCTATGCCGGTAAGGACCCGGAGGACCAGATGGAGCCATGAGATCATGATCCCACGGTCCGCGGGCGAAGGCCACAACGTCAACCCCAGCTGGGCGGATGAGGTTTTCGCGGAGCACGGGCAGGGCCAGGTTCCTGGTACCTGTGCGGTGACCGATTGAGAATGTCATTGACAAATAGTCCCCACCGCCGGACATTCTAATCATGATCCATCGAAACCTGGCGGGGCCCCTCCTGCGTCTGGCCAAGAAAATGCCCGTCGTGGCTGTTACCGGCCCCCGGCAATCGGGAAAGACCACGCTTTGCCGAGCTGCCTTTCCCGGAATCCCGTACGTGTCCCTGGAGCCCCTCGACGTGAGGGACTACGCACGGGAAGATCCCCGGGGGTTTCTGGAGGAGCATCGGGACGGTGCCATCATCGACGAGGCGCAGCGGGCGCCGGGCCTCTTCTCCTATCTCCAGGCCGAAGTGGACGAGCGTCCGGAACCGGGGCGGTTCATCCTCACCGGATCTCAGCACTTCGGCCTTACCGAGGCCATCACCCAGTCCCTGGCGGGCCGGGTCGCTCTCCTCACCCTCCTCCCTCCGAGCCTCGACGAGCTCCGGCGCTTTCCGAACCCGCCGGGAGACCTCCTGGCCACGCTCTGGGCGGGGGCCTTCCCAAGGATCTTCGACCAGGGACTGGAGCCGGGACGCTGGTTGGCCGACTATGTGACGACCTACGTCCAGCGGGACGTGAGGCAGGTCCTCAACGTGCCGGACCTGGACGCGTTCACGGTATTCCTTCGTCTGGCGGCGGGGCGAACCGCCACTGAGCTGCACTTGTCCGGGCTCGGGGCCGATGCGGGAGTCACCCACAACACGGTGCGCTCCTGGATCTCGGTGCTGGAGGCCAGCTTCATTCTCTTCCGCGTTCCCGCTTGGCACCGAAACCTCCGAAAGCGGATCGTGAAGGCGTCCAAGCTTCACTTCTTCGACACCGGGCTGTCCTGCCACCTCCTGGGAATCCGGGAACCGGATCAGCTCCGGCACCATCCTCTTCGGGGGGCCATCTTCGAGACCTGGGTGGCATCGGAGATCTACAAAGCCCGTGCCCACCGAGCCCTGGCACCCGATCTCTTCCACGTGCGGGACACCAAGAAACTGGAAGTGGACCTCCTGGTGGACAGGGGGCCCGAAGTGGTAGGCGTGGAGTGCAAGGCAGGAGCCACCGTGGGTTCCGGGTTCATGGACGGATTGAGAGCTTTCAGCCGCCTGGGCCAGGCCCAGCACCCCCACCTGGGGCGGGTTCTGAGGCTGGTCTACGGCGGCGAAGCGACCCAGAGGCGAGGGGAAGTCGAGGTTCTGCCCTGGTCCCGGGTTCCGGATGTGGAGTGGTAGTGGACCCCCGATCGAGACTCTTTAGCGAGGACCCACCCGGATCCTAGAACGTGAAGCGCCAGATCAGTTTGGTGGCCAGGGTGGTGCCGGTGGACCTCGGCGTTGTTGGATGACTCGAAGAAAGGGACATGTCCCCCTTTCCCCGGGCCGAAATCACGTCACTCGGTAGCTATTGGGCATGCCGAGACCGGTCATCGCATTGAGGATTTTTCTCGCCAGCTTTACCTCGACCCGTTGTCCGTCGAAGGTTCGACTCCTCATACCCCGACCGATGCGATGGGGTCAGCAAACTGCTCTAGCAAGGCCGGGACTTGGGCAAGCTCTAACGGGTTTGAGACTGCCGGAGAGGGGTCGGTGACCCCCTAGCTCCGGTATTGTCAACTTGAGGCACTACCGAGCAGACTCGGTTGATGAAAACCAATCGAGCTGAGGTCTCGCATCAACCCACCCGGCAGCGAGAACGGCAGATGCGGCGATTCAAATCAGTTGGCCAGGCTCAGCGGTTTCTCGCAGTACACGGAGTGGTTCAGAACCTCTTCAGGCTAGGACGTCATCACCTGCGATCAGAGAACTACCGATTCTTGCGGGACCGGTCGTTTCGGGATTGGCGGGAGGTAACGGCTGCCTGAGGCGGAGGGCGTCTGCTGGACAATGCCTCAATGCACTTCGGTCTCCTTAAGTTGACAAAGCCCCAATGACAATTGACCATGCCCCGCTGGGTTCGGCGGATCGGCGGAGTGCCGCCAGATCCGCCTCGGGTACGGGGTAGGGGAGGGCTAACCCCCGACCCCCGATTACCGGGGATCCCGGATCGCTCCTAAAAAGAGGACGGTTCCGGTGAGACGCTCCCGGATGGCCAGGAGATAGGGGCGGTCCACCGTAATGCCGGGAGGCGCCGAAGTGAGGCTGATTCCGACCGATGTGGCGGCTGCCGCCTCGGTTCCCTCTTCATCCACCCTCATGTATGTCTTCTGTCGAACCCGGCTGATATGGGCGTCGGGGGCCGGTGTCATCCGGGAGAAATCCGCCTGGAAAGGTTGGAAGGCGCGCTCCATTCCCATGGCCTTTAGTGCGTCGTTCAGAAGGCCGCCCCACTCCAGCTCGAATTTCGGCATCTGGACCATGACCTTCTCCAGGTGGAGGGCCTCCATCCAGGTGGCCCATGCCCCGTCGTCCAGGGCCGTGATGAGGTCATCCACGGTTTCTCCTGAGCCGGGAAGCACCACCACCATACCGAAGGCTTGCCCCCCGTAAGGGAGCTCCGCCACCATCCGT
>JAUXEE010000340.1 GCA_030618065.1 Gemmatimonadota bacterium | reverse complement strand
GTCTCTCCCCTTCGCTGTGAAGACCTCTGGGTACCGCCATCCCGTAGCACGCAGGGCCGAGTCGTCGCCATCCTCCAGGTCCATGACTACTTCACGGTCACGGGTTCGCCGGAGCTCGGCCACAGGTGGACGATCGACCCGGGACCAACGGTCGACATAGAACTCCCGGTCAGGCGAGAAAGTCACCGAGTGTTGGCCATCAGCCTCGGTGAAGGCCATGAGCCCCGTGCCGTCGAAATCAATGCGATAGTAGTGGAGAAAGTAGGGGTCCTTTCCCTGGTACATTCCGCTGGCCCGGAACCAGATCTGCCGATGCTCCTCGTCCACCCATTCCACGGCCCGGACCACCCACTCTCCCTTGGTAATCTGGTTCTTCACTGCTCCGGTGGCGCCGTCATACAGGTACAGGTGGGCCCACCCGTCTCTCTCCGACATCCAGAGGATCTCCTCTCCATCATCCAGGTCGTATCGATACCGGGTGCCTCCATTCCCCCGGGCCGGGGAATAGTAGAAGAAGGTCTCGGGCTCCTCCGAAATGACCGCCCGGGTGTCCCCCGTCGAGGCGTCGATCTCGATGATGCGGTAGAGCTGGTGGCCCCGCTGGTTGTACTCGAAGGTGAGGCGCTGGCTGTCCTCCCTCCATTCCAGGGAAGACAGCGAGTAGGCATCGGGAAAGAGGGAGTCGTCCACCTTGACCTGCTCCTTACCCTCCACATCGAACACCACCGGCTGCTCCTTATCCAGAACATCGCCAGGCTTGGCGTAGATGAGTGTGGAGTGTTTGGGCTGGAGCTGATCCTCTGGAGAAGACTCCACGTAGTGGATCTCACGCTGATGACCGGGAATCACTCGGTAGACCGCCAGCCTCTTGGAATCCGGCGACCATTTCATGGACCGGTGAGCGTAGGCGTTTCCTTCCGAGCCGTCCTGGCTGAGGAGAGTGTAGTCGTCTTCACCCACTTTTCGCACCGCCACATTGTAGTTCTGGATGAAGGCCTCCCACTCCTCGTCGGGAGACTGAAGCCCTTCCTCCCCTTGGGATCGCCATAGTTGGCCGGGGCCGGCTTGATAACCGACTCCCCCGCCGCGTCCGGGTCTCTCGGGTACAGGCCCGGAATTCGAGCACGCGTAGTCCACCAGGCTGCATTCCCAGGTGGAGTCGGCGAGGGTGAATTCGATGGCATGGCCGTCTTCAGCGAACTCGAAGCTGGAAAAGGGCAGGGTGACCGCCGTCAGGGTGTCCCCCCGGGCCGCAGAAAGGGAGGCCGCGATCCGGCCATGATCGAAGGCGGGTTGTTTTTGCAGCACCAAGGGGTTTACGAGGACGAACCGGTCCCCTCCTTCCACCGACTTTCGGTACCAAAAACGACTGGTCTCCCCGATCCAGTTCGGCGCCTCGGCGACGTCCACCACCAATCCCCGGGTCCGGGCGTTGAAGCTATCGGCTCTCTCATAGTCCTCCACTGTGCCCTGAGCGCCAACGGCCGTCGGCCCCATGATCAGAAGAAGGGAGACGAGCCGGAGCGGCCTTGAAAGGAATCGAGAGGACATCATCGTGTGGGCTCCTGGAATGAGGACACCGTCGTATGGGCTCCTGGATAGGGTCCGAAGAACCCCTCTGGGCCCCTTCGGTTTCACAAGGATGCGGGGCAAAGATCGCTCGTGCCAGGGGAGGCCCCCATCCTCATCCGACCTTCGGCTTTCTTGTGTGGAAAAGGGTTGACCCCTATTGGTATCTGACAACCGCATGCGAGGAGACTCAGTTTCCTTACGCCCCTCGGAGTCGCAATGCCTCAAAGCGAAAAGGCGATCGCCGAACGTTTGGCCACTCTGAAGACCGAGTTGGCTCCAGATCTCGAGGTCATCCGCCTATTGGGCACCGGACGAATGGCCGAGGTCTTTCTGGCCCGGCAAGTCTCACTGGACCGTCTTGTGGCTGTGAAGGTGCTCTCCCGCCGGATTTCCCGGAACGAATCTGCGCAGGCTCGATTCGACCGTGAAGCAAAGGCCGCGGCCTCTCTGGAGACGCCCCACGCCGTTTCAGTCTACCGGTCGGGACACCTGGAAGACGGTGTCCCCTTCTTGGTCATGCAGTACGTCAGGGGCGGGACGCTGGAGGATCGCCTCGAGGCCGAGGGGCCTTTGCCCGAACCCGAGGCGAAGCAGATCCTGGCCAGCGTCGCCGAGGCGTTGGCCGCAGCCCACGAGAATGACTTCGTTCACCGTGATGTCAGAGCAGCCAACGTACTGTGTGACCGGGATGCGGGGCGGGTACTCTTGGCGGATTTCGGTCTGGC
>JAUXEE010000300.1 GCA_030618065.1 Gemmatimonadota bacterium | reverse complement strand
GATCGCCTCTCGAACGATCCCCGTTCACGGCGAAATTGGTGCGGAGGATATACCCCTTCTCCGTATCCGCCGCGTCGTACCGCCAGTATTCGTTCCCGGCCGTTTCGATGAAGGCTGTCGCTCCAGTGGCGTCGATGACGCCAAAATTGGCGTTGGTCCTTCTCCCGGTTTCGTTGGTCTCCTTTAGAAGTTCTTCGAACTCCTCCACAGTGGCGCATTCCTGTAATGCGTACGCCATGAACAATCCGTTATGAAGTCCGGTCCTGCCGGCGGTGAGGTCCGTGGAAAGGGTATTGATAATCGAGAATCCCCTCTCGTTCACTCCCATCCAGGATGATGACGGGTCCCCGGCGCTGATGACGGAGACAAAGTGATAAGTGCCGGAGCTGTTCCAGATGACCTCGTTGTTGGTCGCACCGGCGTCCCGGGTCTTCCAGAGGAGCGGCCTCCCGTCCGCAGTTGCACGTCCACTGGACACACCCGCAGTGCACTCTTCCAATGAGTCTTGAGGTGGGTTGTCCGCGGGAGGAAGGAGTGTCAGAGATACGACCAGAGCCAGGATGCCCATGAGCTGAACCGGCATAGTGTGTCCCTCGTGATCCCCGAGGAATGGGGAGTGAAGGTGGAAACGAATGTGACCTGCCCAAACTGCTCAACCCTCCGAAGGCGCGGCAAGCAGGGAACCAGTGGTTTCCGTCTTACCACCTCACCGCGTACTGGACCTTCACCAGAATTTGGGTGGCGTCCAGGGCCCACCGGTCCAGCTCGTCCACCACGTTGTAGTTGTAGACCACGAAGAGCTCGCCCAGGGGGCTGAAAGTCCAGCGGAGGCGTGTGTTGGTGCCGATCTTCTTCGACTCGTCGTCGTACTGGACGAAGCTTGTGAGTTGGAGGTCCGGCGAGATGTTGGCCATGGCCCGGAGGCTGTACACCTGCTGTTCGAAGTCCCCTGCCTTCATGTCCCCGATGTTTCGGGTGGCGGAGAGGTCGAAGATGACCAGCTCTGAAGGCCGGATCTGCACCCGGGCCTGGATCTGGTCCAGGGTGCCGTCGTAGAAGTCTCCGAACCACCAGGTGAGTTGCCCGCTCACCTTGCGCTTCGCCGCCATCTGCCACTCCAGGCGGTAGCGCGTGAAGTGGTAGGAGCCGGGATCGATGACCACTCCGTCTGCGATCGTGAAGGGCTCCTCCAGCCGCTCTCCCTCCGGATTCACGTTGACCTCGATGCGGTCCCCGCTCTCCATTCTCCAGTTGATGGGGGCGGTGAAGACACGGTAGCTCTCCCACTCTCCGTCCAGGGACCAGATCACCGTGGGCATGAACTCGTAGAAGGCGTACCTGAGCCATGAGACGGACTCCGTATAGTCCCTGAAGTTGGCTCCCCCACTGATCTTGTGAATGCCGTTTCTGGGTACGAAGCCCATGGCCGGGTCGAAACCGTCACCCAGGCGGAGGTAGGTGAGAGCGATGTCCCAGGTGTCGTTGGGGTAGTCGATCTTGGCGCCGAAGGCCGTTCGGTCCCCTTCCAGACCCTCCCGATCCGTCACCAGCCCCCACGCACCCACCAGGAAGTTCTTGCTCCCCCGGAAGCGGGAGGTCTGGTAGGTCGCGTCCATCCCCACCAGGTAGCTTCCGTCGGCCCCGGAAGGATCGCCGAAGGTCCCCAGGACTCCCACCGTGGACTCTTCCAGGACGTTCTGCTTGACCCGGAAGGCTCCCATGGTGGTTTCCGGCACCAGGCTGCCCACCTTTCCAGTCCGGGTGACGAGGCCGCCGAAGTTGGTGTTACCTACCTTCCCCGAGACCTTTCCCCCGGCCCGCAGCGGCACCGTTTCCCCCTCGTACAACCCGATGCGCCGGGAGAAGAAGGGAACTACGTCGGAGTGGTAGTGGGACGACATCCCGATGCCGAAGTCGAAAATGTCCGAACCCTCCAGGAAGAAGGTCCGCTTCTCGGGGAAGAAGAGGGGGAAGCGGGTGAGGTTGGTCCGGCGGGTATCCACTTCGGTTTCAGCAAAGTCGGTGTTCAAGGTGGCCATGGCCTGGACGTTTTGCCCAAGGCGTTGGAAGACGTCCAGGCTGGGCTCGAAGCTTCCTTCCCAGGACCCGTCTTCTCCTTCCTTCTCTCCCCCAAACACCACCGCCGGCCTCACAGTGAGCCCGAGCCCTGTGTCGAACCGGGGAAGGTCCGTGAGGTACCCGGCTCGGATGGTCTGGGCGATCTTGGCGTCCCGGAAGGGGCTGGCCCACCGGCTCACCTCCTGGAGGCGTTCCATTCGGCGCTCGACGTTGAATCCCCATCGATCAAGAGAGCTGTCGAAGGTAAGGCTCTGGAGGGGGATTCGGATCTCGGCGGACCATCCTTCGGCGTCTCGGGCCGTGGCCGCCTCCCACACGGCGTCCCACTGAGGGTCTTCTCCCTCTCCCCGCCTGGCCACGAGAGCGTCGTACCGGGCCCCACCGGGATTGACGGCGAAGATGTACCCCGTGCGGCCGTCCAGGAAGGGATCCAGGACGATCTTGATGTAGTCCTCGGACCTCAGGTGTGGGTCCCGTGCTTTGGACGTGCTGACGATACCGGAGGGGTCCGGGTCCTGGGCTTCGACCCCGATGACCAGGTACTGGGGGCTGGCCAGGATGCGGATCCGGGTAGCCCCGGTGACCTGCCCTCCCTCCACGGGCTCGATCATGGTGAGCCCGTCGATAAGGGGGGCGCCGGCCCACGCGGCCTCCCTCAGAAGCCCGTCCAACTCCAGGTCGCCCTCCAGGGTTCCCGCCCGGATGGAAGGTCTGGGGCCATTTTCGCCACGGATCGTGGCTTGGGCGGAGGCTTCCAGGGCCGAGATGGAACTCAGGACGAAAAGGGCGAAGAGGGGAAGATGGCCCTTCAGCGGGAATCGATGCATTCTGGCGGGGCTCGGGTTGAACCGAGGTCGACACGACAAAACCGGGCCAAGATAGCGCTCGCGGGGGGTATAGGGGAGGTCGGGATCGGTTTCGGCGAGCTCCAGCTCGGGGGCAGGTCTAGTAGAAGTGGGCCGGGAAGCCTGATCGGAAAGAGGTGCGCGGCCGCGCGCAGGGGTGCCGGACCGGTTTTCTTGATTCAATCCAGGTGTCGGACTCTCTCCCCGCGCTTATTTGTCTCCACCGGGAAAGGCCCTGGCCAGATGCCTCTGCAACCGGCGCAGATCGTTTTCGACGTCGGCATTCTTGAGCACGTCGTAGCAGGAAAAGGTCGGCCTGCCCATTTGTACTTGCCCAGTTCCTCAGGCTCGGGTCAAAGCCGAGGGATCCACTTCCCAAAACCCT
>JAUXEE010000238.1 GCA_030618065.1 Gemmatimonadota bacterium | reverse complement strand
TGATCCGCTCCCCCACCCTCTCGAGCTGGTTCTTCTCCACACCGGAACCCAGAGAGAGGTTTTTGAAGTACTCCTGCCAGATGTGGTTCTCGGTTCCAAAGGCACCCTCTTCCACTCGGCGAACCAATTGCATTCGGGCCTGGAACTCTGCCCTTCTGAACCGTTCCTCGTCTACCTCAACGCCGTGCTCCCTGAAGATGGGAAGAACCACGCGATGGTCGATGAAGATGAGGGTGTTTCCTGCATCGAAGAAGATGGCTTTGATGACCATTGAATGAGGGCGTTAGAAGAACACCGGCTCCTTGTAGCTTCCAAAGACTCTTTCCATAGCCTCCCTGATCTCAAAAAGGGTGCAGTAGGCCCGAGCGCACTCCAGAATGGGGTCGGCCAGGTTCGCTCCGGTGCCGGCCGCCGCCTCCAGAGCGGCCAGGGTGCTCCCGACCCGGCTTTCGTCCCGCTCAGCCCGGAGGCGGGCCATTCGTGCTCTCTGTTTCTCCTCGATCTCCGGAGAGATGCTGAGAGTATCGATCTCGACGGAGTCGGAGCCCTCGGTAAAATCGTTCAGGCCGACGACCGTCCGCTGCCCCAGCTCCACTTCGGTCTGCTGGCGAAAGGCGGAATCTGCGATCCCCATCTGGAACCAACCGGTCTCGATCCCTGGCACGACCCCACCGATCTCCTCGACCTGCCGGAAGATCTCCTCGGCCTCGGTCTCCATCTGATCGGTCAGGCTCTCCAGGTAGTAGGAGCCGGCCAGAGGATCCATGGTGTTGGAGACCCCGGTTTCGTAGGCCAGGATCTGCTGGGTCCGGAGGGAGATCCGGACCGCCTTTTCGGTGGGAAGAGCGAGGGTCTCGTCCATGGAGTTGGTATGGAGGGATTGGGTCCCTCCGAGAACCGCCGCCAGGGCCTGATACGCCACCCGCACGATGTTGTTTTCGGGCTGTTGCGCCGTAAGGCTCACCCCGGCGGTTTGGGCGTGGGTTCTCAGGCGCCAGGAATCGGGGTTGGTGGCGCCATACTTCTCCTTCATGTGCCGGGCCCAGATCCGCCGGGCAGCTCTGAACTTCGCCACCTCCTCGAAAAAGTCGTTGTGAACGTCGAAGAAGAAGGAAAGACGTGGGGCGAACCGATCCACATCCAGGCCCCGGGCGATCCCCCTCTCCACGTACTCGAACCCATTCCCCAGTGTGAAGGCCAACTCCTGTGTCGCCGTCGCCCCGGCCTCCCTTATGTGGTAGCCGGAGATGGAGATGGGATTGTATTTGGGCGCGTGCTCGCTGGCCCACTCGAACATGTCCACGATGAGCCGGAGAGCCGGGTCCGGAGGGTAAAGCCACGCGTGTTGGGCCTGGTACTCCTTCAGGATATCGTTTTGGACGGTGCCCCGGAGTCGTTCCGATGGAACCCCCTGCTTCTCCGCCGCCGCCACATAGAAGGCAAACAGGATAATGGCCGGACCGTTGATCGTCATGGACACGGAGACCTGATCCAGCGGGATCCCCTCGAAGAGGGTCTCCATGTCGGCCAGGGATGAAATGGCCACTCCACACACACCCACCTCTCCCAAGGATCGGGGGTGGTCGGAATCGTACCCCATGAGGGTCGGGAAATCGAAAGCGACGCTGAGCCCAGTCTGCCCATTCGCCAACAGGTACTTGTACCGCTGATTCGTTTCCTCTGCCGTGGCGAAGCCCGCAAACTGCCTCATGGTCCAGAGGCGGGTCCTGTACATGGTGGTGTAGGGCCCCCGCGTGAAGGGGAATTCCCCCGGGAAGCCGAGAGCATCCAAATACGCGGGTCCATCCTCCAGATCGCCGGGAGAATAGAGAGGTTGGACCTCGCGGCCGGAAATGGATGTGAACAGGGTATCTTCCCGCTTGGAGATTCGGTCCCAACTCTCCTCCCACTCAGCCAGCTCGGCCCGAAGCTTCCGAATCTCCTCGTCCTTATCGGACATCTTCCATCCTTTTTTCGTGTGCTTTCTCGTCGAACCTTCTGCCCCACACCACTACCCCGAAACTCTTACTTGGTCCCTGGACCCATGAGCTCGGCGATGATGTCGGCGGCCAGGGAATAAGGCGTCTCCCGACCGGCGCCGATTTCCACCACCCCCTTCTCCAGAATCTCCTGGACTCCAGCGTGGGCCCAGGACACCCTCCGAAGTTCTCGCTCAACCACCTCCCGGACCCGTCCGGCGGCACGTGCCTTTCGCCGGGCCGCCAGACCTCCGGACAGTTCCAGAAAGGACCGGTGATCGGCAACGGCGTCCAATAACTCCCTCACTCCTTCCCCGGTTTGCGCCACGGTCTGCAAAACCGGAATCTCCCACCTCGGCTGGCCGCTGCCCCCCTTATCCGGCTCCGCCTCTTCTTCGGGCACCCCCATTCGCTTCAGGTCGACTCCATGGTGGGCGGGTACGTCCTTCAAGGCCTTCCCCTCCCTCAGGTGAAGGGCCAGCCTTAGATCTTTCACCAACCGATCAGCCCCGGGGCGATCAGCTTTGTTCACCACGAAGATGTCAGCGATCTCCATGAGGCCGGCCTTCATGGCCTGAATCGCATCCCCCGACTCCGGCACCAGGATCACCACCACCGTATCTGCGGCCCCGGTGATCTCCAGTTCGGTTTGGCCCACTCCCACGGTCTCCACCAGGACCCGATGGAAGCCGAAGGCGTCCATGAGGTCCAGGACCTCCTTGGTCGTAGTGGCCAACCCCCCCAGGGATCCCCGAGTCGCCATGGAACGGATGAAGACTCCGGGGTCGGTGGCCAGATCATTCATGCGAATCCTATCCCCGAGGAGAGCCCCTCCGGAATAGGGAGAGGTCGGATCCACGGCAACCACCGCCACCTCTTCAGACTGATCCCTGTAGGCTCGGGTGAGGGCAGCTACGAGAGAGGATTTCCCAGCGCCGGGAGGGCCAGTGAGCCCCAATCTTTTGGCGAACCGGGGGGTTTCCAGAACCGAGTGGAGGAACGCCTCGAACCCGGGACGTTCATTCTCGACGAGGGAAATAGCTCGGGCCAATCCGAGCTTCTTCCCTGTCTGGAAGCGCTCCAGGAGGGCCTGGTTCTCACTCGTCATCCTACTGGTTCTCACTCGTCATCCTAAGGATTCCTAATAGTACCGGTCATCTGGCCGGATCCCTCTGGCATGCCGCAGGGGGTTTTCCAGCAAATGCGTGGGAATCAGGAATACCAGAGCGAACATGAACAGAGATGCGACAAAACCCACCGCCAGAAACCAGTAGTTTCTCAATGCGATGAACATGACCGCGGTGATGACCGCCGTACCCGTAGCGAAAATGCTCAGTAGGAGCCTTCTGGCCTGAAGGTGGAGGATCCTCTCCTGACCTTGGACGTCCCTGGGATGCATCCGGACGCGGAGCTCCTCTCGTTGGGCCCTCAGGAGAAGGTCCCGCATCGAGCTGAGGGTGGTCTGGGCTTCGGTAAGAAAGTCACGGGCGAGGTTTCCTGGCTCCCGCCCTGCGGTCCGTTGAATATCGGATCGTAACTGGCCGATCACCCGTCGCACCAATCCAAGACCATCAAAGTTGGGATCGTAGCGATACCCGATTCCCTCGAGTAGAACGGAGGTCCGGAAGAAGTAGACAAGCTCTTGGGGGAGGAGGAGGGGGAAGGTGTAGAAGGTGTCGAAGATCTTCTCGACGATCTCCTGAATCCTTCCCCGGGAAGAGCCACGAGCCCGCTCCATGATCCGCATGATCTCGATGGCGGCTTCATGGATTTCCCCGCGGGAAACCTCCGGAGAAATCATCCCGAGCTGGTACATCCCGTTGATGGTCCCGTCCAGGTTCTCCTTCTCCACGGCCAGGGCCAGGCTCAGAATGGCCTCCCGTGTCCACTTCGGAACCCTCAGCATCATCCCCCAGTCCAGGAGAACGATGCGGCCGTCCTCCTGAACCAGGAGGTTCCCGGGGTGAGGATCGGCATGGAGAAACCCGTCTACCATCATGGTCCGGAGGTACAGGCCCGTGAGCGTCTCCATGATGTCGGTGAAGTCGAGATCCCCGGAGTCGAATCGGTCCTGAAGTCGGTCGATCTTGGTGCCGGAGCAGTATTCCATCACCAAGACCCGCCGTCGGGTGTGTTCGTCGAAGACTCTCGGGACCCTCACCCTCCCCTCATTCGGGAAGAAGGTCCGAAAGACCTCCATATTCTCGGCTTCCTGCCGAAAATCCATCTCCTCCCGAACCCGTATCGAGAATTCTCGGACGAGGTTGGTCAGGGCCCGAATGTGGTGGTTCCGGAAGAGGACGTTGAGCCAAAAGAG
>JAUXEE010000154.1 GCA_030618065.1 Gemmatimonadota bacterium | reverse complement strand
CGTGATGAGGTCATCCACGGTTTCTCCTGAGCCGGGAAGCACCACCACCATACCGAAGGCTTGCCCCCCGTAAGGGAGCTCCGCCACCATCCGTCCACCATCCAACCAGGCGAACCCCACGTCCTCGATGCTCCCAGACATCATGGGGACGCTCACCGTGGAGCCGTCCTCCAGGTGGAAGGAAGCCTGGTGGGTGTCTCCCTTCTTGAACTGGGTGGTCCAATCGCCGTTGAAATACACGGCGTTGATGAGGAAGAGGATGTCCATGGGCCCAATTGCCTCGACGATCTCCTCGATACGGTCGTTGGTTTGCTCCCGGACCCACTGGTTGATGATGTCCTTGGCGCCGGGATCGTCGAAGTCCAACTCCTGTACGACGGCTTGAAAGGAGCTGGTGATGGCATCGAAATAGCCGCTCTTGAAGGGGAATTCCTCTCGGCTCCAGGCCGAGTTGGCGATCCCCAACTCCACCGCGGGATCGAGGTTCAAGAGCAAATCCAACAACCCGCCATACGATGCGTTGATCTCCTCCCGGGTGAGGCCCTGAAAACCCAGGGCAGTTTGCATGTCGGTGAAGGTTTCGCCCTCGGCTCCCTCCAAAGCCATTCCCAAAGCCATGGACGCCGAGAGGGGAGAGAGAATCGTATTGGGTTCGTCACTCTCCCTCCGGGCGTCCACCTCCTGGAGGAGGTTGAACCCGAAGGTGTTGGACCTGGCGATGACGATCTGCTCAGACGGGGTCAGGGCCCGGGGAAGCTCGGTAATGGAATCTGGTGGCTTCGGTCCCAGGGGGTCACCACAGGCCACGTTCAATGCCACCAGGAGGAAACCTCCCAGAACAACTCTATTCCTGGACGTCATGAGGACATCTCCCTCCATCTCAACGAAAGACCCTACCTCCTGTACTGTTAACGTTTCATCACGTTGAAAGCGTACATCACCTGGATGATGTCATCGCTGGTGAAGGTCAATTCCCAGTCCCCGGTGCGTCGGGCCCCGGGGAAGAAGGAGCCGTTGTAGACGGACGCTTCCGACTTGAGCTTCAACACCAGCGTGTAGGGCTTGGCCATAGTGAAGGGCCGGTACCGATCCCTGTTCCTGACGGCTTCGGCCACTCCGGCACGGATGCCCTTCTGAGCCGCCTCGGGGTGCAGGCCCAGCGAGGCCGCACCGATTCCCTGCTTCGTAGCGAAGGTGCCGACCTGTCCAAACAGCTCCTCTACCTGGTCAACAATGGCCTGATCTCCCCCGACGAAAACCACAGGTACCCCGTAGCTCCCCGCAATGAGGGCATTGTACCCGGATTCAGGTAAGGATCGGCCGTTGATGGCGAAGTCCACGACGTTTCCACTGCTGGTGTGGTCGATGATGGCGTCGGGGGTGCCCGCCCGCGCGTGGTACCCGATGAAGACTGCGGCGTCGAAGGAGTCGTCGATTCCCTCCATCATTCCCATGGGCCCTCCCGACCAGTCCCGGATGAGGCGGGCTCTGGGATCCAGAAGTTCGGGGAGGATGTTCCGAGCGGAGCCGTGGGAGTCTCTGACCACGACCTCCGTGGCCCCGGCATCAAAGGCCCCCAAGACCGCGGCATTGGCTTCGTGGGACATGATTCGGCGGAAGTACCCGTAATCGGGTCCGCTGCTCGAGCATTCCGCGGAGGTGACGACTCCGGCGATTCCCTCCATATCCACCGAGATGAAGACCTTGAGCTCCTCCTGGCCCAGAGCCGTGAGGGGGAAGAACAACAATGCCACGAGGGCGATGAAGGGCATACGGGTTTTCATTGAATCCTCCTGTTTTCAGGGGGGGCGGCGTCAGCCCACGGCCGGCATGTGTCTTCGGGTGAAGATCCAAGTGCCCAAGGCGTAGAACGTCACCGTGAGAACCATCATGGCGCAGAGTTCATAGGCGATATCTCCCAACCCGGCGTCATAACTCAGAACCCGGTTCAGGGCGGCGATGGCATGGGTGGTGGGAAGGATCTCATTCAACTCGATAGCCCGGTCACCCCAATGAAAAAGGGGCACACCAGGGAGGGGGAACATCCCTCCTGAGAAGAACATGAGGATAAAGAAGGGGAAGCACCCCACCGTGACCAGATCGAAAACGGTTCGGAGAAACGCCGCCACCAGTACGCTGAAGGCCATGATGGATAGGCTGGTGAGGGCCCCCACGAAGAAGAGGATCAAAATCGAGCCCTGAGCACGATACCCGATGGCCATGGCCGTCAGGTAGGTCAGGGCCAGGGCCAGGGTTCCCACGATGAGCTGCGTGGTGGTCACGGCGCCGAGCCACTCGAAGACGGTCAGGTTCGAGAGGCGAAGCCGGATGAGGGTGCCCTTGTCTTTCTCCCGGATCAGGGCACCCGCCGCAGTGAACATGAGCATCATGAGGGCCAGGATGAGGAGACCCGGCACGTACAGCTCAAATTCCGTCAGGGATGTGGCCTGGGAGACGGTCTCAGGGGCGAGAAGGGCAGGACTGCGGAGTCCGGATGCATACTCCACGTACTCCAGGGTAGTCATGTCGGCCCAAACTGCGGCCAGGAGGTAGTCGGGGTTTGCCGGATCTCCCCGGCTCCTGACCGAAACAGGGTCGAAATCTCCCCCCTCCCGGTGGGCTAGAATGGCCTGGGAAAACCCTTCGGGCACGAAAATCGCCAGGTCTACCCGCCGGCTTTGCAGAAGCCCCTCCACATCCTCAGGCCCCACCTCACGAACTCGGAGGGTCGTATCACCATCCGGGGACCGGACCTCCCTCAGTATCCCAACCAACTCCCGGCCGAACCGCACCACCTCGCCGGTCTCGGTGGTAGCTCCCATGTCCTGGTTCACCACTGCGATCTGGTAGGTGGGAGTGGTGTGACCCAGGTACGCATACATCAGGAGCACGAAGAAGGGTGCGAAGGTGAGGGTCATGCTCAACATCTTCCAGTCCCGGAAAGTCTCCAACATCTCCTTCCGGAAAAGGGAGAGGAAGCGGGGGAATGCCGGATGACTCATTCCCGCAGCCCCCTGCCGGTGAGGGAAATGAAGACGTCCTCCAGCGTGGGCTTTCTCAGAGTGACGTCCTTTGCTTCTACCCCGGCGGCTTTGAGTGCATGGAAGAGGGGGGCGATCCGATCATGGAGGGCGGGTCCCGTGAGCCGAAGAGTCCCTGGGAGGCTCTCCAGGGCGGTGAGGTCTTTGGGTAGCTCTCGGAGAAAGGCGTCAAGGGTCGTGGGGCCCTCCCCTATCGTCATCTCCAGGGTCTCTCCGCCCGCATGCTTCTCTTTCAACCTGTCGGGGGTGTCGAGAACCAGAAGCTGCCCGTGGTCGATGATGCCGATCCGCCCCGCCAGGCGATCGGCTTCATCCATCTCATGGGTGGTCAGGAGGACGGTCTTTTCCTGCGCCAGGGAGAGGATGTATTCCCGAACCATGACGCGGCTCTGAGGATCCAAACCCGCCTGGGGCTCGTCGAGAACCAGGAGTTCCGGATGATGAACCAGGGCCAGAGCCAGGTTCAGTCTCCGCTTCATCCCGCCGGAGAGGGTCTTGGCGAGCCGATTCCGTTTCTCGGAGAGGCCCAGGATATCAAGCAGCTCCAGGGATCGCCTCCGGGCATCCCGCCGGCTGAGGTCGTACTGGGTACCGACAAAAACCAGCTGTTCGAGGCAGGTCAGAGTCTCCCAGATCACCAGTTCCTGCGGGCACAATCCGATGCGTCGACGGCAGTCCCGGACGTTCTCCCCCAGTCTGGTCCCGTTCACCCGGATCTCACCACCATCGGCCCTTAGAAGGCCGCAGATCATCCGGATGGTAGTGGTTTTCCCAGCCCCATTGGGTCCCAGAAAGCCAAAGACCTCACCCCTGAAAACATCGAGGGAGAGGTCTCGCACCGCTTCCAGCTCTCCGAAGGACTTCCGGAGGTTCAGAAGGCTCAGGATGACGTCAGCGTTGGCCGAGGGCATGGCGGGACGTCCGGTTTCTCCTGAAGGGGAGGCGAGGTTTCAAACCGTCCTCCCGGAAAGCCTGAACGAAGGTGGAAGAAAAGTGGGGCAGGGACATGCTGTCCGCCAGGGCCCGCCAAAGGGGTGGAGACCCTCCTTTGCCCAATGAATCGGGATCGTTCCTTCGTTTACTGATTCGATTAATCCCAGGGGTTCCAGCCTCGATTCAACGATACTCTTGCGCAAAAACCGGGAGACTCCGCTCTCGGTGACCCCGGCTGCCAGAGGCGGTGGCATCTCCCCGTCTTGTCCGGAGGGACCTCCCGTGGGGCGGCACCTCAGGGGTCCGAGGGCAAGAAGGTGGCTGTCGTTGGCTGCGGCCCCGCAGGATTGGCCTGTGCCCATGACCTGGCCGTGTCGGGCTACTCCGTAACCATCTTCGATGCTCTGGACCACGCCGGGGGAATGCTCAGGTATGGAATTCCCGAGTATCGGCTTCCCCGTGGGGTGATCGAACGGGAGGCGGCGCTGATCCGAGAGCTGGGTGCGGAGTTCCGAATGAGCACTCCGCTGACGGCGGAGTACGGTCTCGATCAGCTTCATGAAGAGGGCTTCGAGGCGTTTTTCATCTCCGGTCGGAGCTTTCAGTTACCTGGTGGTAATCGGTTACAGCCTTCTCCTCGCCCTGGTATTCACGGGGATCTCGGTCTTGATCTCTCTCCTTTCTGGGCGGACGCAGCTGTCCGTGGGGATCGCTCTGGCCGTGTGGATTCTCTTTGAAGTCGTGTACGGTGTGGTAATGCTCGGCACCACTCTCTATCTGACCCCCCACGCCCTCCAGATCGTCCTCATCGGTGGATTGCTGGGGAATCCCATCGACACCCTCCGGGTCCTGTCGCTGCTTCAGGTTGGCGGGGTTCACCTCTTCGGGCCTGGCGGCGCGACTCTGATCAAAATGACTGGGTCGGTGGCGTTCGCCTCGGCGATCGGCCTACTGGGGATGACCTTTTGGGCCGTGGCCCCCGTCCTTTTGTCCATGAGGGTCTTCAAGAGACAGGATCTCTGACGGGGCGGACGGGTACGGCTCCAGACCTGCCGGGGTCGGGGTGGACCAACCCCGGACCATCTGAACCCAAATCAATGAGTTCTCCCATGGATCAAGACTCCTCCGCCGCTCCCTTCTCAGCGCCCCAAGCCGTTGCCGACCTGATCCAGATCCAGGAAGGGTCAGTGGTCAGTCGGGAAGTCTTGAAGAAGAAGAGTGGGACGGTAACCCTCTTTGCCTTCGGTGAAGGGCAGGGACTCAGCGAGCACTCCACTCCCCACGACGCGTTGGTCCATGTCCTGGACGGCATCGTTGAGATTCACATCGGCGGCACCCCTCATCGGGTGAGCGGGGGAGAGGCTCTGCTACTTCCGGCCAACATTCCCCATGCCCTCTCGGCGGTTACATCCTTCAAGATGCTCCTCATCATGATTCGGGAGCCGGCCTCCTAGAGTAAGGGCCAGGAGCCGAACCTTGGTCGCTCGGCACCCGGCGACCCCGGCGAGCTTTCGACTCGAGTGAAGGTTAGGGTCCTGCGTGAATGACGTGGCAGAGGTAAACCTAACCCCCTGCGGACTCACCGTTTGATGTTAGGTGGGATTTGGAAAAGGACGCGGGGCTGGTTCCACGACATTCACTGGAACAACCTCTCTGATCTCCCTTTGAGGAGGCCAAGATACTTCTCCCGCATCTCCTCTCCGAGAAAACTCCTTCGAATCACACCTCGCCACTCTTCCGCCGAGG
>JAUXEE010000064.1 GCA_030618065.1 Gemmatimonadota bacterium | reverse complement strand
TGCCGGAACCTGGCTGCACAGCCCCGTGGGATACTCTCACCCGCTACTTCATGAGTCCCTGGCTGGCTCTGATGGTTTTGTGCCTGGTCCTCATTCCGGCCGTCCTCGATGCCAACAAGGCCCGGCGAATCCGGCCTCCCCTGGTTTTCGCCGCCTCGGTCTGGGCGATCTTCACTGGCGTCCCCTGGATGATCTCAGAGACCATAACGCCCATCTACTACCACCGGTACAGCATCCCGGTCCTGCCCCTACTCTTACTCCTGTTGGGCCTGGCAGTGAGTCGGTTGAAAACCCTCCCCAGCTGGGTCGCGGTATCGGTGGTGCTGGCCTTCACGCCCGTCCCGGTATACACGTTTCACGCCAAGATCGACAAACCACCGTGGAGGGAGACTTTCCAGACCCTGAGCGACCGCCTTTCCCCTGGGGACCTGCTCATCCGGGACCCCGGATGGTTGAGTCCCCTTACCGTCTACTATTTCCATCCACCACCCGGAGTTGACCAACTCTCCCCGTACTCGGTGGGCGACCTGGAAGAACCCCTTGCGGCGGCGGCGGGGGTCTGGGTGATCACCTTTGAGGAAGGAGATGTAGGGGTGGAGAGCCTGCTTCAGTCGGGAGCGGTACCAGGCTGGGTCCTCCTCTCACGCCAACCGCTGCCCGAGACCTCTATGAGGAACCCCCAAGCCTTGAGTCTCCTACCAATGACCCTCACCCATTTCGAGAGAGACAATCCTGGACATGATCCAGAACTCACCCCTTCTAGACCACACTCATGAACATCCAGGGTGAGACCCCTTCTGCCTCTGACCTCCCCCTTACTCCCCTCCCGGCCTCAGCACGAGGCGGTGTTCCGCTCGGGCCTCTACCGCGGATCGGGTGAAGAGAAGGGGGAAGTACTCCCCTGAGGCCCAGCTCTCGGTCAGGTTCCCGTAGTAGGGACTTCCGGGTCTGCCCGATTGGCCCGGAGCGTTGGTGACCAACGACCCGTCGATATCCGCGAAGTCGATGATGTGGCGATACGTGGCTCCCGTGGAGGCAACCGTCCCCGCCCCTCCGGACCGTTCCACGGGAGGGATGTCGTAAGCCTCCACCAGGTTGTGGGGGAGCTCACTCCTTTGAGCCCGACCCCAACGCCATGATCCTGCGTCCGGCCCCTGGGTCTCGCGAAGGTCCTGCAGCCCCTGGGAAATGGCCTGTTCCAGGAGGATTTGCCGCTGGGCGTTGGGCGTTCCCTCGTCCCGGGCCTCGGCCGGGACATGACGCCGGACCCGATCGTACATGGCCGCGGCCCGGCTCTCCCTCCGATACACGGCGTCCCACCCTGCCATGGACTTCCGCGCATCCTCTACCTCCGGATCCGAGGAAATCCAACCCTGGAAAAGCGGGATGCTGGCCGCGGCCGCCGCCGAGTAGGCGTCCTGTTGCAGCCGCTTCGATTCCTCCAAAGTGTAGTCACCACCAGAGGAGAGGACCTCGGCGACACGCTCGAACCGGGGGAAGGAGGATCCGGTCTTGAAGTAGAGGGGCGGATCATATCCGGGGGGATGGATATCGTGGTTCGCCGTTGCGATCCAACCTCTTTCGGGGTTCAACTCCGTGGGCAGGTCGTCGCGGAAGCCGCGCCATTCGTATTCTCCGGTTCCGGGAACCGGAAGCCGGCCAAGCCACCCTTCCCGGCGGGGGGAGGCGGCCGAAGCCTGCCACCCGATATTCCCATCGGCATCCCCGCAGATCATGTTTTCCGTGGGGGCCTTCCAGAAACGGAGCTCCTGGAGAAACGCCTGACAGTCATTCACGACATTCAGACGCAGGGCGGCGAGATATCCCGTGGAACCAGCCTCATGCATGGTGGATCGCAGGGCGTAGGCCAGGTGGTTGACCGTATCCACATGGAAGATGGGGCCATGCCGTGAGTACTTGAGCTCCACCACCTCGGGCTCCCCGCCCTTCACCTCGATGGTGTCGAAAACCACCTGGATATGCTCCCACCCACCCTGCCAACGAACTTGGTTCGGGTCCTCCGGATTCAGTTGTTCCACATATATGTCCGACTGGTCCGTGCCCACGATGGTCAGCCCCCAAGCCACCCGGCCGTTGTGGCCGATGGCGACACCCGGGAGGACCGGTTCGGTGGAGCCGATGGCGGTCCAGCCGGGAGCATCCAGGTGAACCACGTAACGGAGGGAGGGGTTGGCGACCGAACGGTGAGGATCGTTGGCCAACAAAACGTGTCCACTTGCAGTGAGCCCAGGGCCGATGACCCAGTTGTTGCTTCCCGGAGAGTTCTCCCTTGCGCCCCGGTTCTCCGAAGCGTCAGCCTGGAGCCAGCCGTCGTAGGGCGCCACGAGGTCGGGCCGGGGCATCCCGGAGCGAAAGCCCGAAAGACCCTCCAGCACCTCGTCATCGATGAGAGCCAGATCCACCCCTTCGGGCACCGTGAGCTCCCTGAAGGGGGTTGGACGAGCCCGCCGATTCGCCTCCACAGGCCCGAACTCCGCCACCTGTTGGGCCAGCCGCACTTCCCGCCGAGCGTCCCCTAGAGGCATGGCCGTCTGCATGCGGAGGAGGGGCGTCTCGGCGCTCCAGGGCTCGGGGAGAATCCCCGTCAGTGCGAACTCCACCGGAAGGTCGTCCCCAGCATGGTCGATATAGGCGTTCACCCCACGGGCGAAGGCCTCCAGGATCCGACGTCCCTCCGGGTGATAACTAGCGAACTCCTCCTCGGTCCATGGACCCCGGTACCGAATGAGTCGGGCCAGCCGGTCATGAGAAAGAGCATCGGGACCCAAGATCTCCGAGAGGCGGCCCTCGCCGGTTCTTCGATACATCTCCATCTGCCAAAGGCGATCCTGGGCCTGTACGAACCCCTGGGCGAAGAAGAGGTCGTCCAGGTTCTGAGCGTAGATGTGGGGAACACCCCAGGGATCCCGGAGGACCTCCACTTCCGCCTCCAGTCCCGGAATGGAGATCGCACCGTCGATCTCCGGTAGGTGGGCCACCGCCAGCTCATGGAAGCTGGCCGGAGCCGAGTCCCCGGACCCGGGAGGACTCTCGCAACCGGCAAACAGGAACAATCCTGCCAGGGTGAACGAAACCGAGAATCGGATCACGAGGCGGCTGAAGGGGAAGCGTGCGTTCAATGACATGGGATACCTTCCATTGGGAAGTCTCGGCCAGTTGGAGCTGTGCCCCTGCTTTCCAAACGGGGGCGCCACGCTCAACCTCGGCTCCTGACTGTGAGGCCCGCAAGGGTTTGCACGGAGCATCAACGTTGGCGCTCTCACGAACCCCCGTATACACTTCCGTCTTGGCCCCAAGCTCCCCGACACCCCGGAGACCACCGTGTCGCCATCACCGACCGAATCCCTGACGGACGCCCATCCCGTCAGAAATTTCATCGACGGACGTTGGACTGCGTCGAAGGCCGACGACTTCCTTCCAGTGATCAACCCGGCCACCGGAGAGAAGCTGGGGTCCACCCCTCTTTCCCCCGCTTCCGACATCGCCGCTGCCGTGGACGCGGCAGTGAGAGCTTTCCCATCCTGGAGAGCCACCCCGGCCGTGAACCGGGTTCGGGTCCTCTTTCGCTTGAAAGCCCTTCTGGACGAACACCATGAGGAGCTGGCCCGAACCCTCACCCAGGAGCACGGGAAGATCCTGCCGGAAACCATGGGAGAGGTCCGCCGGGGGATCGAGAACGTAGAGCACGCCTGCGGCATCCCGACGTTGATGATGGGGGAAACGCTGGAGGACATCGCACCCGGGATCGACTGTGAGACCATCCGGCAGCCCCTGGGCGTCTTCGGTATCGTCACGCCCTACAACTTCCCCGTCATGATTCCTCTCTGGTTCTGGCCCTACGCCGTGGCAACGGGGAACACGGTGGTCCTGAAGCCCAGCGAACAGGATCCCCTGACCCATCAGCGTATCGTGGAGCTGGCGGTGGAGGCCGGCCTTCCACCCGGGGTTTTGAATGTGGTCCATGGTGGCCGAGACGCTGTCACAGCCCTGCTGGAGCATCCCGACGTTCAGGGGATCTCCTTCGTGGGCTCCAGCGCCACGGCTCGATTCCTCTACGCGAAGGCAGCCCAGGAGGGGAAGCGCGTCCAGGCCCTGGGGGGCGCAAAGAACTTCATGGTGGTCCTCCCCGACGCCGATTTCGATCGGGCCAACGACGCCATCATCGATTCGGTCTTCGGATCCACGGGGCAACGGTGCCTGGCGGGGAGTGTGCTGGTGGGCGTCGGCGATGCCTACGGCCCCATGAAGGAGCGCCTCCTGGACACGGCATCGTCCCTTCGCCTCGGTTACGGGCTGGAAGAGGGCGTCCGGATGGGGCCGGTTGTTTCCCGCCCCCACCGGGACCGGGTGGTGGATCTCATCGGGCAAGGCGTTCAGGAGGGGCCGGATCTGCTCCTGGACGGCCGGGGGGCCTCGGTGCCCGAGTACCCTGAAGGTCATTGGATCGGGCCCACCGTCTTCGAGGGTGTCGCGCCGGAGATGGTCCTGGGCCAGGAGGAGATCTTCGGCCCCGTGGCCGGTCTCGCCCGGGCAAAAACCCTGGACGAGGCGGTGGAGCTCATGCACAGGGTCCACTACGGAAACTCCACCGGGATCTTCACCTCCAGCGGGAAAGCTGCGCGAGAGTTCCGCTATCAAGCCGGAATCAGCATGATCGGCGTCAACATCGGCGTCGCTGCCCCCATGGCCTTCTTCCCCTTCGGGGGAGCCCGGTCCTCCTTCTTCGGAGATTTGAAGGCCCAGGGGAAGGACGCCATCGATTTCTATACGGACAAGCGAGTGGTCATCTCCCGGTGGTGAGGTGGCCGGGAGCCAGGGGTAACACGCGTCCAACCATTGGAAGCTGAAGATGAACGAGCCAACCATAGACCCGCCGAAGATGAACGAGCCGAACATGTCAGCCACAGTCAGCCGCGGCCAGGAGGTTTTCCAGAGCCAGGAAGAGTACATCTTCCCCTGCGTGGGCCACCTCTACCAGGACCCTGTGGTCATGGTGAGGGGGGAGGGAATGAAGGTTTGGGACTCCGATGGCCGGGAGTACCTGGACTTCTTCTCTGGGATTCTCTCCACCTCGTTGGGCCACTGTCATCCTCGGCTGGTGGCGGCTGTATCCGAGCAGGCGAAGAAGCTCGGGCACACCTCGACCCTCTACGTCACCGAGCCCCAGGTGGAAGCGGCACGGCGGCTGGCGGTTATCGCCCCCGGGAATCTGAGGAAGTCCTTTTTCTCGAACAGCGGCACCGAAGCCATCGAGACGGCCATCAATCTCGCGTGCATATACACAGGGAGAAGCGAGGTCATCGCCCTCCGGGGCGCCTATCATGGGCGAAGCACCCTGGCCACGAATCTGACCGGACTCAGCTCATGGCGCCCGCTCCCCTCCTTCATGGCGAATATCAAACACACCATGGCGCCTTACCCCTATCGGTGCCGCTTCAAGACGCCCTGCGACGAGAGCTGTGCCGAGGCGTATGCCCGGGATCTGGAGGAAGTCATCCTCAGCACCACCAACGGTCGGCCGGCGGCCTTTCTGGCCGAGACAATTCAAGGAGCAGGGGGTTTCGTGGTTCCTCCTCCAGGGTACTTCCAGCGGGTGGCAGAGATCATTCGGGGATATGGAGGGGTCCTGATCATCGATGAAGTGCAGGCGGGGTTCGGCAGAACCGGCAAATGGTTCGGCATCGAGCACTGGGACGTCGTCCCCGACATCATGGTCATGGCCAAGGGGATCGCAGGAGGCATGCCGGTGGGCGCCACCATCACCACCGACGAGATCGCCTCTTCCTGGCAGGGAAAGACCATCTCCACCTTCGGCGGCAATCCCATCTGTATGGCAGCCATGGCCGAGGCCATGGAGGTCATGCGTGAGGAAGATGTGCCAGGCAAGGCCGTAGCGAGGGGAGGCCAGCTCCGAGCCGGCCTGGTGGCCTTGGCCGAGGCGTTCCCCTGGATCGGGGACGTCCGGGGGATGGGGCTGATGCAGGCCATCGAGCTGGTGAAGGACAGGACCACGAAGGAGCCGGACCCCGAGCGTACGGGAGCTTTCATGGAAGCAGCGAAAGCCGAGGGCCTCCTCTTGGGCAAGGCGGGTCTCAGGGACAATGTGATCCGTTTCGGCCCGAGCCTTCTGGTCACTGAAGAGGAAGTGGGCGACGCCCTGCGACGTGTCGAACGAGCCTGCGGCAGGGTGGACGCCGGAGCCCGGGCCTAGCGGAGGCACAGGAATGATCCTCGGCCTTCCCTGGACCTCCTGGCTCCTCCTCTTCGTCGGGGTAGGACTGGGTCTAGCCATCAGTCTGACGTTCTACCTGGCTCACCGGGGGGACGACTGACCCCATGTATTCCGCCACCATCATCACCGTCCTGATCGTCTACCTCCTCATCCTCCTGGTCATCGGGCTATGGGGCGGGCGGGAGTCCAAGACGGTGGCGGGATACTTCGTCGCCGGGAAGAAGCTTCCCTCCTGGGTCATCGCCTTCTCCTCCAATTCCACCGGCGAGAGTGCCTGGCTCCTCCTGGGCCTTACGGGAATGGGCTACGCGGTGGGAGCACACGCCTTCTGGATCATTCTCGGCGAGGTCCTGGGAATCGCCCTGGCCTGGACGCTGGTGGCCCGGCCGTTCAAGGCGTACACGGATCGATTCGACTCCATCACGGTGCCGGATTACCTGGAGGACCGATTCCGGGACAAGGCGCATGTCATCCGCTGGATCAGTGTCGTCATCATCCTCTCCATGGTCACCGCCTACACGGCAGCCCAGCTCACGGCCTCAGGGAAAGTGTTCGGGTCCTTCCTGGGTACCAGTTACACGACGGGAGTCCTCATCGGAGCGGCAGTGATCCTCTACTACACCACGGTGGGGGGCTTCAAGGCCGTGGCGTACTCGGACCTCCTGCAGGGTGTCCTCATGTTCGCCTGCCTGGTGACCCTCCCCATCGTGGCCATCCCGGCAGCCGGGGGATGGACCGAGGTCATGGGAGCCCTCCATGCCCAGGATCCGGCCCTTCTCAAACCCATGGGCTCATACGGTCTCACCCTGCCGGGGGTCATCAGCGCCGCAGGCTTCGTGGGGATCGGACTCGCCTTCCTCGGGGCGCCCCAACTCCTGACCCGTTTCATCTCGGCCCGGGACCAAAAGCAGATCGTCGACGGCGGCTTTATCGCCGTTCTCTGCGTCATCGGTTTCGATGTCGGCGCCGTCCTCTCGGGAATGGCCGGTCGGGTGCTCTTCCCTGGCCTTCTGGATCCGGAAACCGTACTTCCGGAGATGAGCGCCTCCCTCTTCCCGGCCATCTTCACCGGGATCTTCCTGGTGGTGGTACTGGCCGCCATCATGTCCACGGTGGATTCTCTCCTTATCCTGGCCTCCTCCGCCGTGGTCCGGGACATCGTCCAGCAGGTCTTCGATCCGAAGTGGTCGGAGCGACGCCTCTCCTTCTACGGGAAGCTCACGACTGTGGTCATCGGAGGGGGCGCCGTGGTCATGGCCCTGGCCGAGGTCAGGATGGTGTTCTGGTTCGTCCTCTTCGCCTGGTCCGGCCTGGCCTGTGCTTTCACCCCCGTGGTGCTTTGCTCTCTCTTTTGGAAGGGCACGACCAGAGCGGGGGCCATCGCCGGGATGATCGGGGGATTCGTAACCACCGTGGCTTGGGTGGTCTTCTTCAAAGAGGGATTCTACGACCTCTACGAGATGCTCCCCGGGTTTGCCGTCGGCTTCCTCTGTACCATCGGGGTGAGCCTTTTCACCGAGCCACCGGAGGGCGCCGCGGAAGAGCTGGAGGCCGTGAGGGAAGAGGTGGGCCCGGTGTTTCGCCGGCGGTGAAAATATGTTGGGCGCACATACTGAAAACCCCCCGCCGCGTTTGGCGACGAGGGGTTTTCTCCGTTGGGCCACCGGCCACTACCTCCCGCGGCGTCCCCCTCCCCGGAATCCGGTCCCGAGCACGATGGCATTCAACACCATCTGGTGCTCGCTCTCCAAGAACATCCGGTAGAGAGGATTATCCGCAAACAACACGGCTTGTCCCCGTCCCACGTTTTCGACGATCAACCAAACCTTCTTGGACAGCTCTTCTTCGAAATCGGGTGGGGCGTAGCCGCTCAGGAGCGACTCCTCAGAGAACACGGCCACGTTCACACCCCGGTCGGTGAGCCCGAATCCTCTGGACCCCCTTTTCAGGATCGCCATCTCCTCGGGAAGGCCGAAAGCCATCCAGTGATCCGGATCCAGGACGACCTTGTAGAAGCCCCCTGGGGTCCGGCCCTCCTTC
>JAUXEE010000076.1 GCA_030618065.1 Gemmatimonadota bacterium | reverse complement strand
GTGGGGGTCATGCAATGGGTGGTGAAGAGCCTTGCCTGGGTCATGCAGAAAACCTTGGGCACCTCCGGGGCCGAAACCCTTTCGGCTGCGGGGAATATCTTCGTGGGCCAGACCGAAGCTCCCCTCATGATCAAACCCTTCTTCGAGAAGATGACCATGTCGGAGCTGCACGCCGTCATGACGGGGGGGTTCGCCACCGTGGCCGGGGGGGTTTTGGCGGCCTACGTAGGGATGTTGTTGGCCTATTTCCCCGATATCGCCGGCCACCTGATCGCAGCGTCGGTCATGTCGGCTCCGGCCGCCCTGGTCATGGCCAAGCTCATGTACCCTGAGGACGGGGAGCCCGTCACCAGAGGAGATCTGAAGATCAAGCTCGATAGTCCCGACGTGAACCTCATCGGAGCGGCGGCCAGAGGAGCCGGTGAAGGGCTGGGTTTAGCGCTGAACGTGGGGGCCATGCTTCTGGCCTTTATCGCTCTCATCGCCATGGCCAACGCTCTGTTGGGGTGGGGTGGAGGGCTCGTGGGGCTGGAGGGTCTCTCCTTCCAGCGTCTCCTGGGATGGATTCTGGCGCCGCTGGCCTGGTTCATGGGGGTACCGTGGGTGGATGCGGTGACGGTAGGGTCTCTCCTGGGAATCAAGACCGTCGTCAATGAGTTCGTGGCCTACCTCGAGCTTTCTTCCCTTTTACAGCAGGCGGGGGCACTACAACCCCGTTCCGTCATCATCTCCATCTATGCCCTCTCCGGCTTCGCCAACTTCTCCTCTATCGCCATCCAACTCGGGGGTATCGGCGCCCTCGCCCCCTCCCGGAGGAACGACCTGTCCCGGGTGGGACTGCGTGCCATGGTGGCCGGTTCCTTGGCGGCCTTCATGACGGCCACCATCGCGGGGATGCTCCTATGAGCGCCGACCCTTTCCCCATGCGGGATGCCCTGAAAGTCCTCCGTGAGAGAATCCCGGAGAAACCAGAGGTGTTCTTGGTTCTAGGGTCTGGCCTGAGCGGTCTGGCGGAGGGGGTGTCGAGGAGGGTGTCCATTCCCTTCGGCGAGATCCCAGGTTTCCCGGAGCCAGGCGTGGCTGGGCACGCAGGCCGTCTGGTCAGTGGACGGATGGGGGGGAAGTGGGTCCTCTTTCTGGCGGGGGGGTTCCACTTTTATGAGGGTTTTGCCTCTGGAGTGGTGGTGGCTCCTGTACGGCTGGCCGCCCACCTGGGGGCTCGAACGGTCATCCTTACCAACGCCGCTGGTGGCATCGCTCCGGAGTTGAGGCCTGGGTCCATCCTCCTTCTGGACGACCACATCAATCTCATGGGGCGAAGCCCCCTGGCAGGACCGGAGGTGGAGGGTGAGGAGAGATTCCCGGACATGAGCGCTCCCTACGACCCGGAGCTCCAGGGCCTGGCTCTGGAGCTGGCTGGAGAGAAGGGGATTCCCCTCTCCCGGGGGAGCTACGCGGCCGTCCTGGGGCCCAGCTATGAGACACCGGCTGAGATCCGGTTTCTCAAGGCGGCTGGGGCCGATGCCGTAGGAATGTCCACCGTGCCGGAGGTCATCGCCGCCCGAGCCTTGGGGATGAGGGTCCTTGCATTCTCTCTCATCACCAACCATGCGGCAGGTTTGGGATCAGCTCCCCTCCGCCACGACGAGGTCCTGGAGATGGGAAGGGTGGCCGGGGGGCAATTGAATGAGTTGATCCGGTCCCTCCTTTCCCGGCTCACCCCCCTTTCCGGACAGACTCCTACGGCAGATCCAAGCCCGGGATGAAGAGGGTTCCCGCGAAGTGATTCACCGGGCCGTGTCCTCGGCCTAGGCCTGGAGCCGTTTCGATGGCCCGGGCCACGAAATCCACCGCCTGGTTCACCGCTTCCTCCAGGGGGAGGCCCCGGGCCAGCCCCGCCGCCGCTGCCGCCGATAGGGTACATCCGGTTCCGTGTGTGTGGGGTGTATCCAGGCGGGTCCGGTGCCAAGTGATCTCCCGTGCCCCGTCCCAAAACAGGTCGATGGCCTCCCCTTCCTGCAGGTGCCCGCCCTTGACCAGGGCTGCTTCGGCGCCCATCTCCACCAGGGCCTTGGCAGCCTCCCGCATCTCGTCCAGGGTATCGACGGGGAGGCCGGTGAGGATCCTGGCCTCGTGGAGGTTCGGGGTCACCAGGGAAGCCAGAGGCAGGAGCTCGGTGACGAGGGCGGCCTCGGCGTCCCTGGCCAGGAGGCGGTCACCGCTGGTGGCCACCATGACAGGGTCCATCACATAATTCCGGAGATCGTGAGTCCGGATGGCTTCAGCCACGGCCTGGACGAGCTCCGAAGTGGCAAGCATTCCGGATTTGACCCCGCCGGGCCGGAGATCCCCGGCTACGGAATCGATCTGGGCTCGGACGACATCGATGGGGATGGGGTGGATCCGCTGCACGCCCAGCGTGTTTTGAGCCGTGACGGCGGTGAGGGCCGTGGTGCCGAAAACACCGAACGCATGAAAAGTCTTGAGGTCCGCTTGAATTCCGGCTCCACCTCCGCTATCGGACCCGGCGATGGTGAGGGCAATGGGAAGGGTGCTGGTTGTCATGGTATTCCTGAAGTTGATCCGCAGCTGAACGGTCTGCTTCCCGAGAGCGGGCTTCGGTTAAAGTATAGAATAGCAGTGGAAGCGAAATGCCTCCTTCCCCAGCGGAAACCCGAACAGGCTGATGAGCGCATGGCTCTGAGCAAGGGAAAAGCCAAGCTCGTGGAGCGCCTCCGGAACCCCCGGTTCAGGCCTCGAGAAGGGCACTTCATCGTGGAGGGAGTCCGAGGGGCTCGTGAGGTCCTCAGGGGAGATCTCACGTCAGAGGTCCGTTTCGGCCTCTTCTCCTCCCGTCTCTCCGGGTCCCAGGCGGGGCGTGACCTGATTAAGCTGCTGGCGGCCTCCGACCTCCCCTTGGAGGAGGTGTCGGACCAAGAGTTGGAGAATCTCTCGGATACGGAGCGCCCCCAGGGAGTTCTCTTGGTCGTGAGGGAGCCCCAGGATCCCCTCGCCCTGATGGGGGCTTCCCCGGCTCCAAGGGTCTTGCTGCTTGATGGGGTCCAGGACCCGGGGAATGTCGGCACCCTGGTTCGGGCAGCCCGGGCCTTCGGGTTGAGCGGAGTTTTCGCCCTGGAAGGAACCGTCGATCCCTTTAATCCCAAGGTGGTGCGAGCTTCCGCCGGGGCCCTGGCCCACACCCCCGTTCTTCGGTTACCCTGGAACGACGTGGCGGTTTGGCTCGAGGGGAAAGGGATACCTCTCCTGGTTGCCGATGCCGGCGGGGAAGAGATGGGCGTTGGCGGGACTCGTCCGCCTTGGGCCCTGGTGGTGGGGAATGAGGGAGCAGGACCCCGGGAGGAGCTTTTGGAGAGAGCCGCCAGGGTCCTGGCGATTCCCATGGCGCCGGGGGTGGACTCATTGAACGCAGGGTTGGCCGGGGCCATACTACTCTTCGCCCTCAGCCATTCCTCAGGGAAAGACAGGGAGAACTGATGGGGTTTCCCCTTCAAGGCCAATGGCTGGTCGCTGCCTCGGCCGGGCTCGTCGGGCTGATGCTCGGTTCGTTCCTGAACGTATGCACCCTCCGGTGGCCCTCGGAAGAATCGGTGGTCAGCCCTCCCTCCCATTGCCCAGGCTGCGGAACAGCGATTCGTTGGTACGACAACGTCCCTCTTCTCAGTTATGTCATCCTCCGGGGAAAGTGTCGGTTCTGCGGCGCATCCATCTCCCCCCAGTACCCCATCGTGGAGTTGGCCACTGGGTTGATCTGGGCCGGGTGCTTCATGCAGTACGGTCTCACGGCAGAGAGTGCCCGGGGGGCGATGTTCCTCACCATCCTCCTGGGGATCGCCATCACCGACGCTCGATTCTATATCATCCCCGATCAATTCTCCCTGGGTGGTGGGCTCCTGGGGCTGGCTTTGGCTCCCTTCCCAGGCGGGCTGACCGTTCTGGAGGCTCTCCTGGGCGCCGGGGTAGGGTTTGGTGTCCTTTGGTTGGTCGCGAAGGTCGGAACCCGGCTCTTCAAGAAGGAAGCCATGGGGGGTGGGGACTTGAAGATGATGGGGATGGTGGGTGCCTTCCTGGGGGTCCCCGGGGTCCTCCTGACCCTCTTCCTCGGGGCTCTCTTGGGCTCCGTGGTGTTTGGCCCCATCTCCTGGAAGACAGGAAAGCTGGTGCCCTTCGGGATCTTCCTGGCCGTGGGGGCGTCCGTCAGTTATGGGTGGGGGGAGCGTCTCCTCAATTGGTATGCGACGAACTTTTTGGGGATGCCTTAGAAGCCGAATCTGAGAGGGCCTTTCCCTAGGGCCCTGCAGGCTCCATCCCCGACCCACAGGTGAGACAGGCGACTTTGGAGAGGTGCTTCACGGTCGGCCCGCCACAGACCCCGCACCGTTCCTCTGCATCGATGCCTTGGGCTCGGTACTCCCTGCAGGAGTCCAGATAGTGAGCGCTGCTCCTCCGGACGAACTCGGCCGCGGATCCCTCCAAGGTTCTCCGGACCTTTCCCGGGACTCCGGCGACCAGGCTCCCGGGAGGGACCTGGGTCCCTTCCAGGACCACACTGTTGGCTGCCACCAGAGAGCCCTTCCCGATTCTGGCCTCCTGGAGGATCACGGTGTTGATGCCAATGACACATCCATCCTCGATGGTACAGCTCTCGAACTTGGCTCCATGGCCCACGGTGACGTCGGCCCCGATGATGGTGGGCTGCCAATCGCCCACGTGGACCACGCAGTTGTCCTGTACGTTGCTTCGAGGGCCGACCTCGATCCCATACCTCGGATTGTCCCCCCGGAGGACCGCTCCAAACCAGATCGATGCCTCGGCTCCCACCTGAACATCTCCGATGAGAACGGCTGTGGGAGCCAGAAAGGCGTCGGATGCAACCCGGGGGAGTCTTCCGTTGAAGGGAAGGATCAAGGCCAAACTCAGGAGTCCTCAGTCAGATCGGGTGGGATTATCTTCCGGACTCGCGCCCGGAGCACCTGGGTTTCTGTGGCGTCCACGACGTCGATCCTGACTCCCTGGCGTTCCAGGCTTTCCCCTCGTTCCGGAACGTAGCCCAACTCCTCGATGATGAAGCCGTTCAAGGATCGGTGTTCCAACTGGGGAAGGGTGACGTTCACCGCATAGTTGATCTCACGAAGATCCAGAGTCCCATCGGCGATGACCTCGTTCCTGGAGATGCGGATGAGGGGTTCTTCCAGGAGATCGGTTTCGTCGACGATCTCCCCTACCAACTCCTCCAGGACGTCTTCCAGGGTGACCAGGCCGTCAGTGCCCCCAAACTCGTCCGCCACGATTCCCATATGGATTCTTCGGGCCTGGAAGTCCTTCAACAACCGGGTGAGGGAAAGAGATCCCGGGACGAAGAAAGGCTCCCGGGAGAGACTTTTGAGGGTGGTACTACCTCGACCTGAGATGTAGCTCTGATAAATCTCCCTCACATGGAGGATTCCCGTGACATCGTCCACCGATTCGCCGTAAACCGGAACTCGAGAGTAGGGGACCTCCTCCAGATCTCCGACGATCTCTTCCAGAGTGAGGGAATCTCGCCAGGCGAAAATAGCCACTCTAGGGGTCATAACGTCCCATGCCGTGAGCTCATCGAGACGGAAGGCCCGCTCGACCAGCTCGTGCTCTTCCCTCCCCACCACACCTTCCTCCTGGCCCAAGGAGGTGATCTCTCGGACCTCCCGCTCCTCCCGGGTGGACCCATTGTCCCCTCCCGCTCGGGCCAGGAAACTCTCCAGGCGGAAGAAGGGTGAGAGGACGGGGCCCAGAAACCGCTCGAGAATCAGCGTGACCGGCGCCACTGCCAGGGCCACCCGGATCGACCGTCTCGCCGCGAAGGACCGGGGCAGAAGCTCACCTAGAAGAAGGACCAGGGCGCCCGAGCTGAAGAGCCCGATCAGGAGGCCCGGGAATCCCCATTCCATGACTGACCATCCAGTGAGGAGCCCAACAGCCAGCAGGCTCGAGAGGGAGGCGAGGAAGAGAAGGAGTCCTTGAACGGCTCCTGGGCGGGACCGAAGCTCGGAAAGTTCCTGGGCGCCTTTGAACCCTTCCTCGAGGAGGGTCCGAATTCGGGGACCTCCGACCGAGAAAACGGCCGTGGACGAAGCGGAAAAGAAAGCTGTGAGGAGGATGAGGGCTGCCGCTACCGGAATCACGACCATCATGGCCGCCTCCGGGCCCGCGTACTTGGTGGTTGCTCGGCGCTGCTACTGGCTGGGTCTACGTCCATTCCTTGGTCTCTGGAAGAGTGATTGTCTTGAGATGGATGGGTATGGCTGCCCATCGGGACAGGTTTCTATGGAAACATGAGGTGAAAAATCCCATTCCGTCAAGCATTTTGGGCCCGGCAGGTAGCTTCTGGAATGAAGTTGCGAAAAAAATCACAATTACCTAACTTCCGGCCGCTCTTTTTTCAGACGGCCTTGAGGATAGAGGGTGATGGCCGAGCAAGAACAGAAGGAATCGGTGCAGTCCCAGCTCATTTCGGCTGCAGGCCGGTACATGGGTTATGGGCTCTCATGGGCCCTGTCTACCCTCCTATTCCTTCTGGGCGGTTGGTGGCTCGACGGGAAGGTGGGCACGGTCCCCTTGTTCACAATTCTCGGGGCATTTGTTGGGGGTGGGGCCGGGTTTTACAGCCTCTATCGCCATATCGTGGCGGACCCACAGGACCAGAACGAAGACGTGGAGCCTTGACCCAGTTCTTCCGGTATGGCGGAGTGGCCCTTGCGGTCGTTCTCGTTGTGAATGCCGGTCTCTGGCCCTGGCTTACACCATCGGCAAGGACCGGTATTTTTGTGGCTGCCCTGGTAGCCTACCCCATTCAAATGCTGGCCTTCTTTTTGCTGATCAAGTTCTGGAGAGACACGAAGCGGTTCTTGCTTTTTTGGGTTGGGGGAACCGTGGTTCGGATGGGAGTAATTTTGGCGGCTGTTCCGGTCGTAACGCAGGTGGATGAGTTGCCGGTGGCCCCGACACTTTTGGGCTTGGCCGGGTTCTTCTTTGGACTCCTCCTGCTGGAGCCTCTCTTCCTGAGGCCCCGGGGGGCTGAGACCACCGAGATCATATGACGACCTTTTTGAGGGTCCTTCAGGAAGCTGGACAACACGGGGCGGATGCGGTGGAGCACGGGGTGGAAGTTATTCAGCAGGGTGTAGAACACGCGGCGGAGGGAGGCGTACCGGACATCGGGGGGATGCTCATGCATCACCTGGCGGACGCCCCGGAGATCGAGTTGCCCTGGGGGGTTTGGCACCTGCCCCAGTGGGGAGACATCGGCCATTTTCTTGGTTTCCCCGTCAATCTCTCCCCCACCAAGCATGTAGTCTTCATGGCCCTGGCGGGCATCATCGTCTGCGCTCTCTTCCTCACCATGGCTCGGGCCGTGAGAGGGAAGTATGCGGGGAGAGCGCCAGGCGGGATGGCCAGTGCCCTGGAGGCCATGATCATCTACTTCCGGGACGAGATCGTCCGGAGGAATATCGGCCACGGTGCCGACGGCTACACTCCGTTCATCCTTACTCTCTTCTTCTTCATCCTCACCATGAATCTCCTGGGTCTCGTGCCCTGGGGAGCCAGCCCGACCGGGAACATTATGGTCACGGGGGCCCTGGCGGTGGTGAGTCTGATCGCTATCGAGGTGAGTGGATTTGTGGCTCTGGGGCCGGCGGGTTACGCCAAAACCATCTTCTTCGCCCCCAAGGGCATGGGGCCGGTGGGCACGGCTATCATGCTGGTGATCATGACCCCGGTAGAGCTGGTCGGGAAGCTGGCCAAGCCCTTCGCCTTGATGATTCGGCTCTTCGCGAACATGACGGCTGGTCACACTGTCATTCTCTCCCTCATGGGCCTGATATTCGTTT
>JAUXEE010000242.1 GCA_030618065.1 Gemmatimonadota bacterium | reverse complement strand
GGAGCTCCGATCCGGCGCCGCAGGCCGAGATGAGGTCCGGAAGGTTCTGGGCCTTCGCGGATTGAAGGGATACCCCCAAGAGGAGACAGAGGATGGAGGCCACGAATGTCCACCGTCCCTCGACCCAACTCAAACCAGCTCTACCCCCTCTCCAACCCCCACTTCCCCCAATACCCAACTCATCTCGCCCGCCGTGGCTAGCTGGTTCGCGATGGAGTCGGCGTCGTCAGCGGCAACGATGACGATCATTCCGACCCCCATGTTGAAGACGCGGAACATCTCGACGGTGGCCACCCGCCCCCCCTCCTGAAGGACACGGAAGAGAGCCGGAACCTCCCAACTCTGTGTATCGATCCGGGCGCTCTGGCCCTGGTCGAGGACTCGCGGGAGGTTGCCCGGAATCCCACCCCCGGTGATGTGGGCCAGACCATGGATTCGGTTTTCGTCCAGAAGAGGCCGAAGAGATGTCGAATAGCTTCTGTGCACGGCCAGGAGGGCGTCTCCAACCGTCTCTCCCAACCCCGGCATGAGGTCCACCACCCCCAGAGCCATCTCTTCGAAGACGATCTTCCTGGCCAGAGAGTACCCGTTGGTGTGGAGTCCGGAGGACCCCAGCCCGATGAGAGCGTCCCCGGGCCGGATACGAGAGCCGTCCAGGACCTTCTCTCGTTCCACCACGCCGGTGATGAATCCGGCCAGGTCGTATTCCCCGGAGGAGTAGAAGCCCGGCATCTCCGCCGTCTCCCCCCCCAAGAGGGCGCACCCGTTTTCCAGGCAGGCTTGGGCGACCCCTCTCACGACCTCCGTGACCACACCCTCTTCAAGTTGTCCGGTAGCCAGGTAGTCCAGGAAGAAGAGGGGAGTCGCACCCTGGACCAGGATGTCGTTGACGCAGTGGTTCACAAGGTCTTGACCCACGGTATCGTGGCGTCCGGTCAGAAAGGCCAACTTCAGCTTGGTCCCGACCCCGTCGGCGCTGGAGACCAAGATCGGTTGCCTGACGCCCTCAGGGATGGCGTAGAGGCCACCGAATGAACCCATCTCAGAGAGGGTGTTCTCGTCACGGGTCCTGGAGACCAACTCTGTAAGAGCGTCCTTCGCTCTTTCTGCCGCGTCCAGGTCAACACCGGCAGCTCGATAGTCGAGGCCCTCCCCCTCAGGCATCCTGCTCCTCCTCTGATCGGTCCATTCGGGTCGGTGCCGAGACCCCGAGGATCTCCAATCCGTTTCTCAAGACGATCTGAACCGCCCGTGCCAAGGCCAACCGAGCTTGCCTGAGAGACCCATCCGCCACAAGCACCGCCAACTCCGGACTCTGAGATGGGTTGCCTGCATGGTACCAGGAGTTCACGGCGCCAGACGTCTGCTCCAGGAAGTCGCAGAGGATGTGGGGGGCCCTGGCGGCGGCAGCCCGTTCCACCGTTCCAGGGAAGTCGGCCAAGCGCTTGATCAGGGTCCTCTCCAGGGGGTGGGATAGGCCGTCCAGATCTGCATCTTCAACCCGAATCTGACCCTCGTCCACCTCACCCTTCCGGAAGATGGAGCACATGCGGGCGTGGGCGTATTGAATCTTGAAGACCGGATTCTTCTCCGATTGGTCCAAGGCCATGTCCAGATCGAAGACCAGATGGGCGTCGGGTTTCCGCATCAGGAAGAAGTACCGGGCTACATCGACCCCTACCTGAGAAAAAAGCTCCCTGAGGGTGATATAGGAGCCGGCCCGCTTGGAGAGCTTCACTTCCTTCCCCTCTTGCTGCACCGTCACCATCTGATGGATCACGTATTCAGGATACCCCTCGGGGAGTCCAAGAGCCTGGAGACCGGCCCGGACACGCGTCACCGTGCCGTGGTGGTCCGAGCCGTGAACGTTGATGACATGACGGAATCCCCGCTCCCATTTCGTCAGGTGGTAGGCCACGTCCGGGAGAAAGTACGTCGGGTTCCCGTCTCCCCGGACCATCACCCGGTCCTTCTGATCTCCGTATTCGGTGGTCCGGAGCCAGAGAGCATCGTCCCGCTCGTACACCAGTCCCGTTTCTTCCAGAGCCTGGATGGTGGACTCGACCAGCCCGTCCGAATAGAGAGAGGACTCGAGGAAATACCGATCGAAGGAGAGCCTGAATTCGTCCAGATCCCTGTCCTGCTCTTCTCGCAGAACGCGGACGGCGAAGGTCCTCATGAAGCTCAGAGCCCCGGCGGAGTCGTCGCCGCGGAAACGCTCCCCCTCGGCCGTGACCACTTCCCGGGCAACGTCACGGACGTATTCACCCAGGTACCCTCCCTCAGGGACCTCCACCGCCTCCCCAAGGATCTCCTGGTATCGGGCCCAAACGCTCTGGGCCAGAAGCTCGATTTGTTTCCCGGCGTCGTTGTAGTAGAACTCTCTGTGGACGGACCACCCGGTCCAGTCCAGGAGGGAGGAAATCGCATCGCCCAGGGCGGCTTGGCGTCCGTGTCCCAGGTGTAACGGCCCGGTGGGGTTCGCCGACACGAATTCCACCATGAAGGGCTGATTGTCGCCCTCCTCGGCCCGGCCGAAGTCCCTGTCCTGAGACAGGATCCGGAGAATTTCACCGGCGACGGCCCCGGAGGAGAGGCGGAAGTTCAAGAATCCGGGGCCCGCGATTTCCACAGCCACCACTCCGGCTTCGGCGAGGTCGAGGCGGTCGGCGATCTCCTGGGCTATTTCCCGTGGAGGTTTGCCGAGTCGGGATGCGAGGGTAAGGGGGAGGTTCGTGGCCCAGTCCCCGTGAGCTGGGTCACGTGGACGATCCAGGCGGATGTCAGCCTCGTGAACCCCCATTTCCCGAAGGATCCGTTCCAGGGCCGATTGTATGAGCGAGTCGGACATGAGGCCGTCAGGATCCCTCCGGCGAAGAAGACACGGGCTTTTTCTCCTCCCCCTTCCCCTTCTCCTTCCCCTTCTCCATCCCCTTCTTCGGCTTTTCGGCCGTCTCCTTCTTCGACACTCCGGCCGATTCCTCCTTGGACGCGTCCTTCTTGTAGGAATCGCTCCGATGGTCGGTGGTGTAGAATCCGCCTCCTTTGAAGATGAACCCGGCTCCGGCGGAGAGGAGCCTTTCGCTCTCTGTCCCGCACTCGGGACACTTGGCACGAGGCTCTTCACTCATCTTCTGAAACAACTCGAAGTGATGCCCCTCTGGGCACCTGTATTCATACGTGGGCATGGCCCGGGAGACCTCCGTTTCCAGTCAGGATTCCAGCAAAAAACCTAACCAGGGATGGGGTCCAGTGTCACCCTTGGTCGTAGCTCCCCCATTCCTCGCGGAGCACATCGCTGATCTCCCCGAGGGTGGCCCGGTTCTTTGCGCCCTCGATCATGGGCGGGATGAGGTTCTCACCAGACCTTGCCGCGGCCCGAATACCCTCCAGGGAGTCCCGAAGGGCGCCGCCGCGCCTTTTGGCCTTGACCGCGGCCAACTGGATTATCTGGGCTTTTTCCAGAGCAGGATAATCGGGTTGATGGATGGGGGCCTCCCCCCCTTCCTCTTCGAAGGCGTTGAGGCCTACCACCGTGCGGCTTCCCCTCTCGACCTGAAGCTGGAAGCTGTACGCCGCTTGATGGATCTCGTCCTTCATGAATTCTACCGCTTTGGCGGCACCACCCATCTCCTGGATTCGATTCAGGTAGTCAACCGCTTTGGCCTCCACGGCGTCGGTGAGAGCCTCTATGTAGTAGCTGCCGGCAAGGGGGTCCACCGTACTGGTAACGCCAGACTCGTGGGCGAGAATCTGCTGGGTTCGAAGAGCCAGCAGGACGGACTCTTCCGAGGGTAGGGCGAGGGCCTCGTCATAGGCGTTGGTGTGAAGGGACTGGGTGCCCCCCAGAACCGCCGAAAGCGCTTGAAGGGTAACCCGGACGATGTTGTTCAGCGGTTGTTGGGCGGTGAGGGTGGAGCCTCCGGTTTGGGTGTGAAAACGGAGCCTGCACGCTTCGTCGGGGGCCTCGTGGCGTTCCCGCATGAGTCGGGCCCAGAGGCGGCGGGCCGCTCTGAACTTCGCCACCTCTTCCAAAACATCGTTGTGGGCGGCGAAGAAGAAGGAAAGACGAGGGCCGAATTCTCCCAGGGTGAGCCCCGCCGCCAGGGCTCGTTCCACGTACTCCAGTCCATTGGCGAAGGTGAACGCGAGTTCCTGAGGGGCGGTAGCTCCTGCCTCCCTCATATGGTAGCCCGAGATGGAGATCGTATTCCAACGGGGTATTTCCTGC
>JAUXEE010000168.1 GCA_030618065.1 Gemmatimonadota bacterium | reverse complement strand
GGTGTGGGTTTCATCAGGTGGGGTTTCGGAGATGGTCCGGTGACGACCTTCGACGCTGCCGCTGTGACCTACGGGGGTGAGGAATCCTTTGACCTGGTTGCCCTTGCCGGTGTCGGAATCGACATCGTCACGCCCTGGAAATGGGGTGAGGGTCCGCTGGTCATCCGGTTGGAAGGACGGGACCACATGCAGTTTTCATCCCCCTTCGATCCGGTGAACCCGGAGGGTGGTGAGTTCGGCATGGTTCATAACGCTTCCGTGGTCCTGGGGTTCCATACGGGAATGGGAGTCCTCGGGGGAGGCCGCTGACGACAGGAAGCCCCGAAGAAGGCTATCGAGTCTCCGACCCAAGGGGCCCCTTTCCATATCCGTGGGAGGGGCCCCGATCTTTCTCCCGAGATGACTCCCAGGGGACCTAGCGCCCGGCCCCAGGTACTCGGTGGGGAATCAGTCGTCATCCTCTCTAAATCAGGATGGGCCAAGATGCGACGACTCGCACTGTTAGCTCTGTTTGCTTTGGGGGTGGGTTTGGGGAAACCAGCGGCGGCAACCGCTCAAGAGGTCTCGGACTTTCTCTCCGCGGGGGAGATGGCCCCGGACATCCAGGTCGCCGGGGCGACCCGGTACGGTCCACTGTCCGGGTCGGTGAAGCTCAGCGACCTCCGGGGTGAGACCGTGGTCCTGGCGTTCTTTTTCAAAGTCAGGACAGCTGGCTGAACAGTTCAAATGAAAGCGTACCGTGATCAGTACGCACGTCTGTTCAGGGACGGCCAGAATGTCGTCCTCCTGGGTATCTCGAACGAGTCCCCCGAGGCGTTGGCGTCCTGGGCCAAGGACGAGGATTTCCAGTTCCTGTTCGGGAGTGATCCCGACGGGTCAGCCTTCTCGGCCTTTGGAGGAGATCCTCGGGACAACGGGATGGTGGGGAGCCGAACCGTAATCGTGGTGGATCCGGAGGGTCGGATCGCCGAGGTGATTCCTCGGTTCAACCAGGTGGACCCCGGGGCCTACACTCAGTTGAAGGCGGCCATCGATCGGGTCACGCCGGAGGAAGAAGGATCAACTTCCTGACCTCCCCGATGAGGTCCTGGTCTCTTCCCGATCCGGTGTAGACGACGGTCCCCTCCCCGTCCAGGATGACCACGATGGAGGTGCCGGGGATTTCGTATGCCTTCACGGCTTCCCCTTCGCCATCCCAGAGGTAGGGGTATTCGATGCCGCGCTCCTCGACGTGGCGTCTCACTCTCCGTTGGGATTGGGAAACCGCCACGGCCACCGCCACGATGTTGATCTGGGATCCCCACTCTTCCTGAATCTGGTCCAACTGGGGCTGTAGAGCCTCGCAGATCTCGCACCAGGAGGCCCAGAACTCGATGAGGGTGGGTTTCCCCTCTTCCACATAATCCAGAATTTGCACCGGGTTTCCGTCCAGATCCTCCAAGGCGGCCGCCGGCGCTTCGGAGCCCAACGCCAGGGATATTCCCTGGCCGCCCAAAGCCAGAGGAGCAAAGGCGATTCCCAGAAGCAAGGCCAAGCCCAATGTGACACGCTGATTCGGCATTCTGTCCGTCATAAGTTGTACCCAGCTTTGATGAAGTAGTATTGGGCCACGGCGATCATGATGACCCCGGCCCCCTTTTTCATCCACACCATCCATTTTCCGGATCGGGGCAGGATGGCCAGCGTCCCGGAGAAAAGACCCACCACCACCAAAAGGGCCGTCATTCCCAGAGAGAAGGTGAAAAGGTAAACGAACCCCATGGCTCCGGCTTGAGTGGCTGCCACCCAGGTGAGGACCACGGCGAAAGCCGGGGCTCCGCAGGGTGCCGCTACAACTCCTGCGCCGGCTCCCAGGAAAAAAACCGCTCCGTATGATCCTCCGCCTCGGGTACCGGCCCACCCCATGAGTTTTCGGGGCACCGGCACCGGGAAGACGTCCAACATGAAAAGCGAGAAGAGGAGCAAAAGGTTCCCGATGGCCAGCAAGGCCCAGGGACTGGCGCTCACGGTTCCGAAGAGAGTGCCGGTGAGGCCGGCCAGGAGACCGAGGAAGGCGTAAAGGGTGGCCATTCCCACCACGTAGGTCAGGGTCAGCCCCACCGTCCTCCCTTTGGTCTGCCCTTCTTTGGCGGTCCCCGAGATCACCGAAGCGGTGATGGGGATCATGGGATAGATGCAGGGCGTGAGGCTGGTGAGGACGCCAGCGCCGAAGAGGGTGGCCATGGCCAGAAGCGGGCTGCCGGAGAGGGTTCCCGAGAGAGTCGAGGTCGGTCCGACCTGTAGCATAAAGAGGAAAATCATGGTCGCTCATGAAACCCGGCGAAGGCCGAAGGGGTTCCCAGGGAGTTTCCAAAAGCTGAAGAGCCTGTAACTTCTCCCTGTCCTTTTGGGGTTGGACTTCACCGGAACGGAGCCCTTGAATACAAATCTGGGTCTGACACGCTCCCGGGGAGCCGGCTCTTGGCTCCCGACCTTTCTTCGGGTCGTCTACTTCATTTTCCTTCTTTACCTTTTCTTCACCAGTATCGAGTTGATGAGCACGGCCTTCAAGATGGCCGGCAGCGGGTTCGCGGAGCAGCTCATCAACACGGTTTCGGATCCGGTGGCTGGGCTCCTTCTGGGGTTTGTCGCTACCGGCATCATCCAAAGCTCTTCAACGACTACGACCATCGTGGTCGGATTGGTGGCTTCCGGAGCTCTCTCCATCGAGCTGGCCGTACCCATCATCATGGGTGCGAATATTGGAACCACCACCACGAACACTCTTGTCTCCATGGGCCATGTGACCCGGCCGGCGGAGTTCGAGCGAGCCTTCGCGGCGTCCACCGTGCATGACTTCTTCAATGTCCTGGCGGCGGTGACCATCCTTCCTATCGAGATAGTCTTTCACCCCGTTCAGAGAATGGCTGAATTCCTTCAAGGCCTCTTTGAGGGTGCCGGAGGAATGAGCCTGGCTAGCCCCCTGAAGGCGGTCATTCATCCTGTGACCGATTTTGTGGCGGGAGTGGTCCCGTACACGGTTGTTTTGGCTGTCCTCGGTCTAGCAGGGCTCTTTCTTGCCCTTCAACAGATGATGAAAGTGATGCGGGGGGCGATCCTCTCCCGATTGGAGAGTCTCTTCAATCGGGTCCTGTTCCGGAACGACGCCGCCAGTTTCGCCCTTGGGATGGTCACAACCGCTTCGGTTCAGAGTAGCTCTGCGACCACCTCCCTTATCGTCCCCCTTGCGGGAACGGGAGTCCTGAACCTTCGGCAAATCTTCCCCTACACGCTTGGGGCCAACATCGGAACTACCATTACCGCTATTCTGGCTTCCCTCTCCACAGGAAGCCCAGCCGCAGTCACGGTGGCTCTCGCTCACCTCTCTTTCAACATCCTCGGGATTGCGATCTACTATCCCCTGAAGGCCATTCCCATCTGGTTGGCGACCAACGCCGGAAGGATCGCCGCCCGTTCGAAGAAGAGTTCTGCAGCCGTAGTTTTCATATACATCGCCCTGATCTTTCTTCCTCTCCTTTACATCTTTTTTTCTTAGAAGCGTCGGGAGGCACTGAAAAGCATGTGGAAACAACTCCTTTCTGTTTTCAAGGACAGCAGCCTTTGCCAGGAGGCTTTTGAAGAGGCCCTCCTGATGCTTCGCGCCTCCCATGGCATGCATCGTGACTCGGTGTCCGCTCTTCGTGGCGAAGGCATACTGGTGACTGACATCTATGACAGGGACCGCCAGCTCAACAAGTATGAGCGGAGCGTGCGCCGGAAGATCCTGACGCACCTGGCCATCTCCCCCAAACCCGACCTGAACTCGGGGCTCGTCATCACCGCCATCGTCATCGACATCGAGCGAATCGGGGACTATACGAAAAACATCGTGGAGTTGGCGGCCGGTCTTCCCGAGGCTTTCGACGGAGGGGAACTGAATGAGGAGTTCCTCGATCTCGAGAGGATCGTCGACAAGATGTTCGAGGATCTGGCGCCGGCGCTGGAGGACTCGGATGAGGAGTTGGCCCGAGGGATTCTGAGAAGCCACAAGAGCGTCTCCGGTCGGGTGGAAAAGGGCTTACAGCTCCTTCGGTCCGATCAGGTTCTGAAGGGCCAATCCGGACGGGCGGTGACAGCAGCCCTCTACCTCCGGTATTTGAAACGGGTCTCGGCTCACCTGAAGAACGTCGCGACCTCGGTCGTGAATCCCTTCCACAGAATCGGTTATAGGGAAAAGAAGAAGTGGGACCCCGTCCTTCCTCCGGCGGGGCCTTTGGTGGAAGAAGTGGTCCTGGACGAGTTGGAGGAGATAGAGGGGGACGAGAGCAGAGACTAGCTCTGACCCTCCTCCTCGGTCCTATCGGCCTGAGTCCGCTTCCTGGTAGGCGTGGGCTTGGGCCGATCCTTTTGGAAAAAGGAGCCCGACTCCCAACCCGACCGCGGCCAGTCCGGCCATGACCAGGTAGATCGACCCCAGCCCCCCATCCAGGGCGTTCACCAATTCGCCCAGGGCCTCCTGGGGAATCCCGGCTCGCAGCTCCGGGTTGAGGGCCACATTCGGATCGACCTCGCTCACCAGGCTCCGGGCCAGGTGGGCGTTGAGCAGGGCCCCCAAGGCCGCCACGGCGATGGATCCGCCGATGGTCCGAAAGAACTGAACGGAGCTGGTGGCGACTCCCCGTTGATGCCGGGGCACGGCGTTCTGGACCGCCAGGAGGTAGGGGGTGGACAGGAACCCCATCCCCAACCCCAATAGGAACATGGCCAGCATGATCGGGCCCCGGCCGGAAGACGGATCGGCGGCAGCCAGCAGAAGGCACCCCACGGTCCCCAGAACGGCGCCGGAGAGAATGAAGGGCCGGTATCCTCGCTTGGCCAGGAGCCATCCCGAGGTCGTGCTGGCGATGGGCCAGCCGATGGACATGGGGGCCAGCGTCAGCCCTGCGTCGATAGCCGTGCCTCCCAGGACTCCCTGGGTGTACATGGGCACGAAAGCGGCGGCGCAGAAAAGGACCGTGCCCATGAGAAATCCACCGGCGCTGGCCACGGCGATGACCCGGTTCTGGAAAAGCTCCAACGGAAGCATGGGCTCCGGGGCTCGCTCTTCCTGCCAGAGAAAGAAAACAAGCCCAGCGCCGGCACAGCCCATCATGCTCAGGGTCCGAAGGTCGCTCCAACCCCAGAGCTCCGTACCCTCGAGAAGGGCCAGGAGAAGGAGGGCGATGGATGCGGTAAGGCTCAGCGTCCCCACCAGGTCCAGGCGGCGCTCACTTCGGTGCTCCTCCTCTCTCAAGAACAGGTGGAGCATGAGCACGGAGGCGATGCCGAAGGGTAGGTTCAGGTAGAACACCCACCGCCAGGAAAGGAGATCGGTAATGAGACCTCCAGCGGCGGGCCCCACCAATGACGAAATGGCCCAGACTCCCGAGAAGACACCCTGGATCCGCCCCCTCTCTTCCAGAGAGTAGATGTCCCCCACCACGGTGATGGCCACGGGGATGACGCCCCCAGCACCCACGCC
>JAUXEE010000131.1 GCA_030618065.1 Gemmatimonadota bacterium | reverse complement strand
GGCATCTCGGCTTCCGCCCTCGACGGAGTGGCCGTCCCCCACGGCATAGACGCGAGGACAGGCCTCCCGGTGACCAGCCTCTACGGGACGGAGGTCCGTCCGGATGAGGAAACCCTGGAGGATCTGGACCTGATCCTCGTGGACCTTCAGGACATCGGCGTCCGATTCTATACCTACCTCTGGACCCTCTCCCACCTTATGGAGGCCTGCGCACACGCCGGGGTCCCGGTATGGATCCTGGACCGGCCGAATCCCCTTGGCGGAAAGGAGGAGTGGGTGGAGGGGCCCATTCCCGACGGGGGGTCTCCTGCCACATTCCTGTGCCGGTGGCCGATTCCGGTTCGCCACTCCCTGACCCTGGGCGAGATGGCCCTCCTCCTCCGAGCGGAAATGAAGCTGGACATGGTCCTGAAAGTGGTGGCCATGGAAGGCTGGGATCGTGGCCAACTCTGGCCGGACACGGGTCTCCCCTTCCACCCCCCCTCCCCAGGCATTCCTTCTCACCAGTCGGCCCTCCTCTACCCGGGGCTGGCACTCCTGGAAGCCACCAACGTACTGGAGGGGCGGGGCACTGAGCTCGCCTTCAGGTGGCTGGGCGCCCCCTGGATGGACGAGAAGAAGATGGCAGCGGCCCTGAACCGGGTCGGCCCCGCCGGGGTACGGGCACATCCCCACGCCCTCGAGACACCAAACCACCCCAGTCCGTGCCCCGGAGTTCTCCTGGAAATCACCGACCCCAGGGAGGTCCGACCCGTGGCCCTGGGCATGCGTCTCCTCTCTCTCCTTCTTACTTTGTGGCCGAGTCGGTTCTTGTGGACTCCCTACCCCACCGCCGTGAACCCCAGCGGGGGGGAACATCTCCTTCGCCTCCTGGCCCGGAGCGACATGGTGGAAACCTTCGAGAGGACTCCCGAGAGTGTCGACGACTCCACCATCCAGCTTTGGACAAGGGCGCCAGGTTGGTGGAGCCGGGCAAGTCCTTACCTTCTCTATGACTGAGGGCTGCATGATTAAGCTGTATGATTAAGGAGCGTCTCATGGCCCACGATTGGTGCACCGCCACCCGGATCCTCGAGGCTTGGATTCAACTGGAGAACGCCCTCCGGGCAACTCTGCCCGTGTGCTCCGTCCGGCCCCCCACCCAACCCTCGGAGCTTCTCTACGCACTTCGCATCAACCGGAAGATCGGCCAGGGTGAAGAGGCCCGGATCCTGGCCCTCCGGGAGATTCGGAACCGGGTGGCCCACACCCCGAAGGAACCCTCCCAGGACGAGGCGGACCATTTCGAGGAAGAGGTCGAGGCTTTGACGGCCCACCTGGCAGGAGGCCCCAGCGAGGCCTGCTGATAGAACCATCGAGGACGGGGCGCGACCTGTCCGCCTTTGCCCTCCCTTCCTATGATGTCCTCTGATGTCCTCGCCCTCAGAATCTTCGGCTCCTCTGGAGGATCGTTCACATGCGGAGATTTGCTGCTGCCGTCGGAGTTCTCCTCGTCATCACCGCCTGCCAGAATCCGGGGCAGAACACCCGGCAGGAGTCCGGGGAGACCGGTTCCGAGGCGACCGGGTCCTTCTGGACGCAACCGGAGCCGGGAGCCAACCCGAAAGTGCTCCTGGTGGGGTGGGACGGCGTACGACCCGACGTTCTCAGGGAGGTCCCCACCCCCAACTTCGACTCCCTCGCTGGGACAGGCGCCTTCAGCGACGTGGCTCAGACCGCACACCCCACCGTCAGCGGACCTGATTGGTCCAGCATCCTCATCGGGGTTTGGCCAGAGAAACACGGAGTCCACAGCAACGACTTCTCCTCGAACCGGTACGCCGACTACCCCGACTTCTTAACCCGCATCGAATCGGTACACCCTGAGCTGAACACCTTCGCGGCGGTCGATTGGCTGCCCCTGGGGACGGAAGCCGATGGGGGCCCCCTGATCAGCGATGCCGTGGACCGAAAGGTCATCCTGGACGGCTACGAGTTGGGATGGCTGGAAGCCGATAGTGTCGCGGTGGAGGCTGTCCTGGAGGAGCTCCGGACCGGGGATCCGGACGTCCTTTTCGTCTACGCAGGAGCCCCCGACGAGATCAGCCACAACATCGGTGGAATCGGGGGGGGAATACCGAGAAGCCATCGCCATTGCCGACCGTCAACTGGGCAGGATGCTGGAGGCCATCCGGGCCCGCCCCACCTATCCTCAGGAAGACTGGCTGGTCCTGGTTTGCACCGACCACGGGCGGACGGAAACGGGAGGACACGGGGGTGACTCACCGGAGGAATCCACCGTCTTCTACCTGGCCAGCGGACCCTCGGCCACGGTGGGTCGCCCCAGCGAAGCCCCGGCGGTGGTGGACCTGGCCGTTACGGCCCTGACCCACCTGGGTATCGAGATCGATCCGGCCTGGGAGCTGGATGGCCGGGTGGTAGGCCTCGAGGGCGGCGCTCAGGTGGTGCCCCAAACCAAAACGGACACCCTCCGGATCCTGGCCTATAACACCCACCACGGTGAGGGGATGGATGGAGTCCTGAACCTGGGGCGCATCGCTGAAGTGATCTCAGCCGTGGAACCCGATCTGGTGACTCTTCAGGAAATCGACCGCCAGGTGGAGCGTACCGGCGGCGTGGACCAGGCCGGCGCATACAGTGCCCTTACGGGAATGGAGCCCCTCTTCGGGGATTTCATGGAATACCAGGGGGGAGAGTACGGGATGGCCCTTCTGAGTCGGCTGCCGATCCTGGACTGGACGAACCACCGCCTTCCCCCCGGGGCCGAACCCAGGTCTGCTCTCACCGCCCGCCTCCGTCTCCCGGGTACCGGAAGGGAAGTGGTGATATCGGGAATTCACTTCTACAGAACGGAAGAGGAGCGCCTGGCCCAGGCCCGGAGTCTCATGGAGGCCCTACGGGACGAGGAAGGCATCGTGATCCTGGCTGGGGACTTCAACTCCACCCCGGGATCCGCCGTCATGGAGCTCCTGGAGACGGAGTGGGCGGTGGCCCGGAAAGACGGATCGCCCCTCACCTTCCCTGCTGACGGGCCGGTCCGGGAGATCGACTTCATCCTGGTCCGCCCAAAGAGTGGGTTCCGAATCATCGAACACAGGGTTCTGGACGAAGAGGTCGCCTCCGATCACCGACCCATTCTCCTCGTTCTGGAGTTCTGATGAACTTCTCCACCTTCGACTTCACCGCGTTCTTCGGCTACTTCGTGGTTGTGGCAGTGGTCGCCATCGTGGTCTCCCGCCGGGAAAAGGTGGCTGCCGATTACTTCCTGGCGGGCCGGAACCTCCCCTGGTGGCTCATCGGCATCAGCCTCATCGCGTCCAACATCTCCACGGAGCAGTTGGTAGGGCAGGCAGGCCAAGGGGCTGACTTCGGACTGGCGGTTGCGGCCTACGAATGGATGTCGGCCATCACGCTGGTGATCGTGGCCCGTTGGTTCCTCCCGGCCTTTCTAGCCAACCGGATCACCACCATGCCGGAGTACCTGGAACGTCGGTTCGACGTCCGGTCCCGGGGCTGGTTGGCCATCTACATGATTCTGGCCTACACCTTCGTGGCCATGGCCACGGTCCTGTATTCCGGTGGCTTAGCTCTGGAGACCATGTTCGGCCTGCCCCTCTGGTGGGGGGTTACGATCCTGGCGGTGTTCGCTGGAGCATACACGGCCTACGGCGGGTTGAAGGCCGTGGTGTGGTCGGACCTCATCCAGGGGACCATGCTCCTGCTGGGCGGAGCACTGACAGCTTGGCTCGGCCTGAAGGCTGTGGGGGGGTGGGACACTCTCATGGAAGAGGCCGGTGACAAGTTCCACATGGTCCTCCCTCTGGACCACCCCGAACTCCCCTGGTTCGCCATCTTTTTCGGTGGGCTGTGGATCGCCAACTTTTTCTACTGGGGGTGCAACCAGTTCATCACCCAGAGGACGCTGGGAGCCAAGAACCTCCGGCAGGGTCGATACGGAATGGTTTTCGCCGCCTATCTGAAATTGTTCATCCCCTTTATCGCCGTCGTACCAGGGATCATGGCCTACGTCCTCTACGCGGACGAGCTCACTCGTTCGGACATGGCCTATCCCATCCTCATCGCGAACCTCTTACCTGGGGGCCTGGCGGGGCTGATGCTGGCCGCCCTCATCGCTGCCATCATGTCGTCCCTGGATTCCATGCTGAACTCCACGGCCACCATCTTCACCATGGATCTCTACCACCGGCATCTGAGGCCCGAGGCCTCTCAGCGCCATCTCATTACCGTGGGCCGAACCAGCACCGTGGTCTTCCTGCTTTTGGCGTGGGCATGGGCCCCCTTCCTGGTCAGCTTCGAGAGGATTTTCTCCTACATCCAGGAGTTCTGGGGTCTGATCACTCCGGGGGTGGCCATCGTCTTCCTCAGCGGCCTCTTCTGGAAAAAAGCCACCGCACGGGGAGCGGTATGGGTCTTGGGACTCACCCTCCCCGCCACCATCGGCATAAAGTGGATCACACCCGACGCCGCGTTTTTGGATCAGATGTGGTTGGCAGCTCTGGCCCTTCTGGCGATGTTGGTTGGAATCTCTTTGATCTGGCCCGAGGAGAGGCCGGCAGAGGAAACCTCCGAATCACCAGTGGCGTCCAAGCTTCTCCCGGAACGAGACCTTCTCTTCGATGTGCTCTCCATCGGTGCTGTAGCGGCGACGGTGGCCTTGGTGGTGGTTTTCTGGTAATGCTTCGATAGGCACCCCTATTCCGCTAGATCGACCGGAGACGAACGCCTCATGGCTGACACGACCCTTGCGGTTCTGATCCCCCGGTTCGGCCCTCCCGAAGTCCTGGGGGAAGGGGAGATCCCCCTCCCCACTCCGGGTCCGGGAGAAATCCAACTCCGTGTCGGGGCCTCCGGCGTCAACTTCGCAGACCTGCTTCAGCGAGCAGGCCTGTACGGTGAGGTTCCCGACCTCCCCTATGCCCCCGGCTTCGAAGTGGCAGGAAGGGTCACCCGGGTGGGAGAGGGCGCCGAGAAGTGGAAGGAGGGCGATGGGGCTGTGGCTCTCCTCCGGTTCGGTGGGTACGCCAGGGACGTCATCCTCCCCGCTGATTCGGCCTTTCCATTCCCTGAAGCCCTGACCCCAGCCCAGGCCGCCGGTATCCCGGTGGTATTCCTTACCGCTTGGGTCTGTCTTTTCGAGACCGGCCACGCTCGCCCCGGAGACTCTGTCCTGGTGCTGGGCGCAGGGGGCGGGGTGGGAACGGCGGCGGTTCAGCTAGCAGTGGACCGGGGCCTCAAGGTTTACGGTACGGCCGGGACTCCTGAGAAGCGGGCCTTCGTGGTGGATGAACTGGGGGCCGAGGCCTGTTTCGACTCTCGTGGCCCCTGGGCCGACGACCTCTACGAGGCCTTGGGCCGGAAGCGGGGTCTGGACATCGCCCTGGATCCCGTGGGCGGGAAGGCCACCAGCGCCTGCCGAAAGCTACTGAACCCTCTTGGACGGGTGGTCTTCTATGGCATGAGCGAGGCCATGCCGGGACGGAAACGGAACTGGCTCAAAGCCGCCCTGGCCAAGTTCAGGACCGGGTCCATTCACCCCCTCTCCCTGGTCGTCCCGAACCAGGGGGTTTTCGGCATCCACCTCCTTCACCTGAAGGAAAAGGAGGCCATGATGGGCCCGGCTCTGGAGGAGATCTTTGGCGGGGTGGTGGACGGGCGCTGGAAGCCCATCATGGATAGGACTTTCCCCCTGGATCAGGACGGAGCCGTGGAGGCACACCGGTACCTCCACGACCGGAAAAACCTGGGGAAAGTGGTGCTGGAGGCGCCGGCCGGTTGAGCCAGCCGGCGCCCCGATGGGGCTCAGCCCCCCTCTTCCTCCAAAGCCTTCTGGAAGTGGGTGTCATACCACTCGATGATTCGGCGCCAGTGGTCTCGGTAGTCTGACTCCGAGCCGGCCCGGCCGGCTCCATGCCCGGCTCGCATGTAATTCACCCACACCACCTCTTTATCGAGGCGCCGGAGGGCGTAGTACATCTCCCGGGTGTTGGTGTCGGGAACATTCCAGTCGCCGTGGCCCGTGAGGAGAAGGAGAGGAGTCTCGATGCGATCGGCAAACATGACGGCCGAGTGCTCCCAGTACTTCTGGGGCTGTTCCCAGAGAGTGGCGCCGATCCGGTCCTGGCCCTCTTCAGCCGCACTGTAGTTTCGAGTGGTGATCTTCTCCGAGTCTCCCAGGAAGGAGATGATGTTCACCTTCCCCGAGATGTTGATGGCGGCTGCGAAACGATCCGTCTGGGTAATGATGAGGTTGGCGGCGTACCCTCCGTAGCTGGTGCCGTGGACCCCCAACCGCTTCCCATCCACCAGC
>JAUXEE010000230.1 GCA_030618065.1 Gemmatimonadota bacterium | reverse complement strand
TCTTGTCCATCTCGCCCAACTCCACCAGGCCCTTCCCGAACACCTTCTGGTACCGGGGAAGGCCACCGCCCCCACTCTTGGTGGCGTTTCCCGAGTCTTTGTCGAAGGGCTTCGCTGCGTGCCACTTGAAGGGGTCCTCTTCCGCCAGTTCGAACCCCTTCCCCTTCTGAGTCAGGACGTGGACCAGGATGGGGCCTCTCATCTGCTTAACGCCCGACAGGGTGTCCACGAGAGCGTCGAGGTCATGCCCCTCCACCGGCCCGACGTACCTAAAGCCCAACTCCTGGAAGAGCATGCCAGGCATGAAGATATTCTTCACGCTCTCATCTACTTTATAGGCGAGATGCTCTATGGTTTCGCCCAGGCTCGTGGGTACCCGTTGCAGCAGATCCTTCACCTCTCTCCGAACCCGGTTGTACATGGGGTTCGTAATCATGCTGGTGAGATACTTGTTCATGGCCCCCACGTTCGGAGCGATGGACATCTCGTTGTCGTTGAGGATGACGACGAAGTTTCGACCGGTGTGTCCGGCGTTGTTCAGGGCCTCATAGGCCAGGCCACACCCCATGGCGCCGTCACCGATGACGGCGATGACGGAGAAATCGTCCTCGTTCAGGTCACGGGCTACGGCTATCCCCCAGGCCGACGCGATGGAGGTGGCAGCGTGCCCGGCGCCGAAAGCATCGTACTCGGACTCGTCCCGGCGGCAGAAGGGAGCCAGACCACCCTTCTGTCGAATGGTGTCGAGGCGGTCGTTCCGCCCTGTCAGGATCTTGTGGATGTAGGCTTGGTGGCCCACGTCCCAGACGATCTTGTCCCTGGGCGTGTCGAACACGTGATGGAGGGCTACCGTGAGTTCCGTGACCCCCAGACTGGCGCCGAAATGCCCTCCGACCCTGGATACCACATCGATGTGGCGTTCCCGGGCCTCCTTGGCCAGCTCGTGGAGCTCCTGACGGGAGAGCTTTCGAATGTCCCTGGGGGATTTCACCCGATGGAGGACGGCCACGTAACCTGTCTCCTTGGAAGAAGGGCCCAATTTAGCGGAAGGGCCTAATCCTGAAAACCAATCCTGAAAAATAAGAAAAAAGGTCCCCAATAGGCACCCTGGCCGCCCGGCCCATCCCTGGCCGGTCTACCTGCCTCTATCGATCTCTCTCCACGATGTACCGGGCCAAGGCGTCCAACTCCCGGGAGGCGAGCCCCCCGCCGGCCAGAGCCGTCACCGCTACCGTCACCTGCTCCCGGGCCTTTCGGCCCGCTTCCTCGATTCCGAAGAGGGACACGTAGGTCGATTTCCCAAGTTCGGCGTCCGAGGGGTTCTTCCCCAGCTCCTGGGCCGAGGAGGTGGCGTCCAACAGATCATCGGCGATCTGGAAAGCCAGTCCGATGGCCTCTCCGTACCGGTCGAGGGCCGTGAGCTCCTCGGGAGTGGCCCCGGCAGCGATCCCACCCATCCTGAGGGAGGCCCGAAGCAGGGCACCGGTCTTCCGTCGATGCAGGTCATCCAACTCCTCGGCAGAGATCTCCTGGTCCTCACCCAGAAGGTCCAGGAACTGCCCTCCGACCATGCCGCCGCCCCCCGAGGCCCGAGAAAGCTCCTCCACCAGCAGCCGGCCTTCCTCCTCGGGGAGCCCCATGGTCCGGGCGCTCTCATAGGCATGGAGTGCCGCCGCCGGAATCAAAAGCGCGCCGGCCACGGTGGTCGAGCTCTCCCCATGAACCTTGTGGGTCGTAGGTTCACCCCTACGCAGATCCGCGTCATCCATGCAAGGGAGGTCATCGTGCATGAGGGAGTAGGCGTGGATAAGCTCCAGGGACACGGCCAGTCGGTAGATCCCCTCGCCGGTCCCTCCCACCGCCCGGTAGGCCGCCACGCAAAGAATGGGGCGGAGACGCTTCCCTCCGCTGGTCACTCCATGCCGGAGAGCACCCCTGAATTGCTCCGGAACCCGGGGCAAGATGGCCGTCAGGGCTTCTTCGAGGGCCCCTTCCACCCGCACCCTTTCCTGGGCCAGAAAATGCTTCAGATCCACCTCCGGAGGGCCTTCGGTCACTCTTTCCCCTCTTCAAGCGGACGGGTGCCCAGCTCATCGCCCTCTCCGAGGAGCTCTTCCACTCGGAGCTCGGCGCCGGCAAGGGCCTTTTCTGCTTCCCTCACATGAACCACACCCTCTTCGAAAAGGGCCAGGGCTCGGTCCAGCTCCAGCTCTTCCACCTCGAGCTGCCCCACGATCTCCTCCAGGCGACGGAGGCGGGCCTCCAGGCTCAGACCCCCCCCGCCCTCCCCGTCAGTCTCATCCGTCACGATCCACCTCGTTGGTTTGAACGCTTTTTGTTTCGGCCCGAACCCGTCCGTCCAGAACCCGAAGCTGAAAGGTATCGCCCGGGGTGAAATCCGCCGCGGTCCTCAGGACCCTCCCTGCAGAGTCCAACGGGACGCCGTAACCTCGTTTCAAGGTCGAGAGAGGCGAGAGGGCGTCCATCTTCTCCCCGAGTCTCACCAGCGTGAATCTCCGGCCCTGAAGAAGGGAGCCAATGGCCCGGCTCATCTCCCCCCGACGATCGGCCAGGGCCTTCCGTCGCGGCTGCACCAGCTTCAGCCCAGTAAGGCGAAGCCTGGCCCATGCGTTGGTGAGGACCCTTCGGGGGCCTTCCACGCTCCTCCTGAGGCCCCGGCTCAGGCGGGTCCCTGCTCCTCTTACGAACCGGAGGAGTTCCTCCGCGTCCGGCGCCACCGCTTCGGCTGCAGCCGACGGCGTCGGGGCCCTCAGGTCCGCCACCAGGTCAGAGATGGTCACGTCCACTTCGTGCCCGACGGCCGAGATCACAGGAACCGGGCAATGCGCTATGGCCCGGGCGACCGGCTCCTCATTGAATGCCCAGAGGTCTTCCAAGCTTCCTCCACCTCTCCCGACGATGACGACCTCCACCTGGCCGCTCTCTCCCAAGATCCGAAGGGCGTCGGCGATCTCCTGGGCTGATCCCTCACCCTGAACCCGAGTCCCCCTCACCAACACCGTGAGCCAGGGGGCTCTACGGCGGAGGACGGTAAGGATGTCGTGGAGAGCCGCACCCGTCAGGGAGGTGACCACCCCCACGGCTTGGGGAAACGGGGGGAGGGTCCTCTTCCGCTCCGGGAGAAGAAGTCCCTCCTGGTCCAGCTTCTTCTTGAGGCGCTCGAAGGCCAGCTTCCAGAGCCCTTCTCCTTCCTCACCCTCCAGAGCCCGAACCGAGAGCTGGTAATCCCCCCGGCCCTCATACAGGGTGATTTGCCCAAAAGCCCGAACGCGCATCCCCTCTTCAGGGTCTACGGGCAACTTGGCCGCCTCGCCACGCCACATGACGCACCGAAGCTGGGACGACTCGTCTTTCAGGGTGAAATAGCAGTGGCCGGAAGCGGCCCGCTTCCAGTTGGCCACCTCCCCCGAGATCCAAAGGAGGGGAAAGTTCTCCTCCAAGAGAGTCCGGACCGTCTTGTTGATCTGGGAGACGGTCCAGACCGTAGGCTCCGGGGGAGCGGCCGCGACCTTCGGCGCTTCCTCGCCCCCCGGAGGAGAGTCGAACAGATCCAGGGCCACGCGTTTGCCCGATGTGTCCCGTTTCCGTGCGATCAGACTACTCCTGGATTCCTGCTTGGCGAAGGGCCGCGTCCACCGTGTTCGTCATGAGCATGGTGATAGTCATGGGCCCGACACCCCCCGGAACCGGGGTGATGGCGCTGGCGACTTCCTTGACCTCGTCGAAAGCCACGTCACCCACCAGGCGGTAGCCACGTTCCCGGGTGTCGTCATCCACCCGGTTCACGCCTACGTCGATGACCACGGCGCCGGGCTTCACCATGTCGGCCTTCACCATCTCCGCCCAGCCGATGGCCACGATAAGGATGTCGGCCAATCGGGTTACGGCCCCGAGATCCGGGGTCCGGCTGTGGCAGACCGTCACGGTGGCGTTACCACCGGCAGCCTTCCGGAGAAGAAGAGAGGCCATGGGGCGCCCGACGATGTTGGACCGACCCACGATGACGCAGTGTTTTCCTGAAGGGTCGTTCCCCGATCGGACCAGCATCTCCACGACACCGGCCGGGGTGCAGGGAGGCAAGACATCCGTCTCTCCCGTGGAAAGCTTCCCGACGTTCATCGGGTGGAAGCCATCTACGTCCTTGGCCGGATCGATGGCCAGGAGGACCTTGGATTCGTCGATATGTTTGGGAAGGGGGAGCTGGACCAGCGTTCCGTGGATCTCGGGGTCTGCGTTTAGGCCCTCCACCAGGCCGAGAAGCTCGGCCTCGGAAACGTCGGCGTCCAAGGTGATCTGCCGGGAATAGATCCCCATCTCCTTGGCGGCCTTGTTCTTCATCCCCACGTAGCTCTGGCTGGCCGGGTCCTCACCCACCAGGACGGTGGCCAGGCCAGGAGTCAAATCATGCTTTTCCTTCAAC
>JAUXEE010000030.1 GCA_030618065.1 Gemmatimonadota bacterium | reverse complement strand
GAAGAGAAGATGATCCAGAGGATTGAGAGACAGTTCGCAGGCAGGACCCTCACGGTAGAGACGGGCCGCATGGCCCGGCAGGCGGCAGGCTCATGCCTGATCCAGTTCGGTGAGACCGTCATATTGATCGCGGCCACCGTGCAGGACAGACCCACCCACCTCCCGTTTTTCCCCCTCACGGTGGAATATCGGGAGAAGGCCTATGCCGGCGGGAAGATCCCCGGCGGGTTCTTCAAGCGAGAAGGAAGGCCCGGAGAGAAGGAGATCCTCTCGGCCCGCCTCATCGACCGGACCCTCCGGCCCCTTTTTCCCGACGGCTTCATGAACGAGACCCAGCTCGCCTGCTTCCCCCTCAGCGCCGATCAGGAAAACGACGCCGACGTTTGGGGGATCATGGGAGCCTCTCTTTCCTTGAACATGTCCCACATTCCCTTCAACACCCTCCTCGCAGGGGTGCGGATCGGGCGGATCCAGGGGAATTGGGTGCTGAACCCGACCTTCCAGCAGCTGGAGTACTCCGACCTCGACATCGTGGTGGCGGGGACGGAAGACGCCCTCCTCATGGTGGAGGGTGGGGCAGTGGAGGTTCCGGAGGCGGAGCTTCTCGAAGGGCTGTCCGTCGCCCATAAGGGGATCAGGGAGCTCATCGAGATTCAGAAAGCCGTCCTCTCCGACGAGAGGATTCCTGATATGGAGTGGACGGCCATCCTCCCGGATGAGGAACTGAGAGCCAAGGTGGAAGGGCTCGCCAACAGCAGGGTCGCGGAAGCTCTTCAGTTGGCCGAGAAGCAGGAGCGGACTCAGGCCATGGCCGCGGTCAAAGAGGACATCATGGCTCAGCTCGTGGAGGAAGACGAGGAGTACGCTGAGCGCAAGGGGGACATCAAGGAGATTCTCCGCAGCATCGAGAAGAAGACGATGCGGGAGCGGATTCTTGCGAAGGGGGAACGGGCCGATGGTCGAAGTGTGGATGAGGTCCGCCCCATCACCTGTGAGGTCGGCATTCTGCCACGGACCCACGGATCGGCCCTCTTCACTCGGGGGCAGACCCAGGCGCTGGCGGTGACGACGCTTGGCACGTCCCGGGACGAGCAGAGGATCGACTCCATCGATTCCAGCGAAGAGACCACCAAGTCGTTCATGCTCCATTACAACTTCCCACCCTTCGCCACCGGGGAGGCTAAGCCGTACCGGGGAACGAATCGGCGGGAGCAGGGCCACGGCGCCCTGGCGGAGCGGGCCATCCAGCCGCTGCTGCCGGCCTACGACGACTTTCCTTACACCATCCGTTTGGTCTCCGACGTTCTGGAATCCAACGGATCCTCCTCCATGGCCTCGGTGTGTGGGGCGTCTCTGTCCCTCATGGCTTCGGGTGTTCCGATCCGGGCCGCCTGCGCCGGGGTGGCCATGGGGCTCATCCAAGAGGGTGAGCGGACCGCCATTCTCACCGACATCCTCGGGCTCGAGGATGCTTTGGGTGACATGGACTTCAAGGTGGCCGGGACCCGGAAGGGCATCACAGCCATCCAGATGGACATCAAGATCCAGGGATTGACCCACGAGATCCTCGCTGAGGCAATGGAGCGGGCCCACAAGGGCCGGATGCATATCCTGGATATCATGGATCAGACCCTTCCGGAGCCCATGGACGACCTCTCCAAGTACGCCCCCAGGATCGTCTCCATCCAGATCAATCCGGAGAAGATCGGGGACATCATCGGACCCAAGGGCAAGACGATTCGGGCCATCCAGGACGAATCCGGAGCCACCATCGACATCGATGATTCCGGGCTTGTGAAGATCGCCGCTGTCTCTGGAGAGGCAGGGGCCCGGGCCAGGGAGATGATCGAGGCCATCGTCCAGGAACCCGAGGTGGGGCGCATCTACGAGGGACCGGTGAAGAACACCACCACCTTCGGCGCCTTTATCGAGATCATGCCCGGAACGGAGGGTCTCTGTCACATCTCCGAGCTCCAGGACGGCCGGACGGAGAAGACGGAGGATGTCTTGAAGAAGGGAGACATCACCCGGGTGAAGCTCCTGGCCATCGACGAGCGGGGTCGGTTGAAGCTCTCCCGGAAAGCCGCTCTGGCCGAGGAGGCCGGAGGAGGGTCAACTGGAGAATAGGGGGCAGGCCCCAGGCTCCAGGGTCACTTCCCTGACCGGGGAGATGTCCCAGACTCTGTTGTCCAACGGGGTACAGGTGCTGACGGAGCGGATCCCAGGGGTCCGCTCCGCTGCCATCGGGGTCTGGGTACGGCAGGGGTCCGCCCATGAGTCGGCGGAGCTCATGGGCGCCAGCCACCTCCTGGAGCACATGGTCTTCAAGGGTACCGGGCAGCGCACGGCTCGGGAGATCGCCCTGGCGTTGGAGAGCCTTGGAGGCTCCCTTGACGCCTACACCTCCAGGGAGCACACCAGCTTCCAGGCCCGGGTCCTGGACGAGCATCTTCCGCTGGCTCTTGAAGTTCTCGCGGACCTGGTCCTGAACCCCCTCCTCCGGGACGGGGACCTGGAGCTGGAGCGGGAGGTGGTCCTGGAAGAGATCGCCACCGTGCAAGATACCCCCGACGATCTGGTCTTCGACCTTCACGGGGCCCGCCTCTGGGACGGCCATCCTTACGGAAACACGATCCTGGGCACTCGTGAGACGGTGGAAGGCATGCCCGGCCAGGCCTTGAGGGACCTTCACCGGGTCCGGTACACCGGTCAAAACATGGTGGTGGCCGCCGCCGGCCAGGTGACCCACGCCAAGGTCGTAGCCCAGGTGGAGTCTCTCTTCGGTGGACTTCCCAAAGGCGCCGAGGCCCCTCCCCTTCCGGACCTTCCCCATCAGGCTGTGGGAGAGGAGTGGGTGGACCGGCCTTCCTCCCAAACCCATCTGGTCTTTGGCGGGGTCGTTCCCGGACACTCCGATTCCCGGCGCTTTCCCTTGGCCCTTCTTTCTTCCGCCATGGGAGGAGGGATGAGCTCCCGTCTCTTCCAGCGGGTCAGGGAAGAGTTGGCTCTGGTATATTCCGTCTTCACCTTTCAGTCCTTCTACTCCAGGGCCGGGATTTCCGGGGTCTACCTGGGGACGAGGCCCTCTTCGGTCGAAAAAGCAGTGGAAACGGTTCGGGAAGAATTGAACAAGGTCGCCCAGGACGGGATGAGCGAAGAGGAGCTGGAGCAGATCAAACAGCAGGTCAAAGGGCAGATCATGATTTCCCTGGAGTCCACCGGGGCCCGGCTCTATCGGTTGGCCACTTTCGCCCTCCATGGAGAGCCTTTTGCCACTCTGGATGAGCTGATGGGGAAGATCGAAGGCGTCACGCAAAAGGACGTCACGGAGATCGCCGGAGAGTTCTTCTCTCCCGACAGTCTTCTCCTCCTTCGCCTGGGTCCGGGGAAGTGATCTCGCGTCCCGCGAGCTTCTCCTGTAAAATGATCCAGTTTCTGCAGTGACTGAGGTGGTCCGTTTGGACCCTTTGAGTTCAACCTTAGACGAGAAGTGCTGACCATGCTTATCGGCGTGCCGAAGGAAATCAAAACGAACGAGAACCGGATCGCACTGGTTCCAGCAGGAGCCGAGGCCCTCGCCTCAGAGGGTCATGAAGTGTTCATCGAGAAGGGAGCTGGTCTGGGAAGTGGCTTCCCGGACGCCCTCTACAAGGCGGTAGGTGCGAAGATCCTTCCGACCGCCGCCAAGGTCTGGGCCAAGGCCGAGATGATCATGAAGGTGAAGGAGCCCATCAAGCCCGAATGGCCCAAGATCAAGAAGGACCAGATTCTCTTCACCTACTTCCACTATGCTGCCGACAAGGCCCTCACCCTGGCCCTTCTGAAGACGAAATCGGTGAGCATCGCCTATGAGACGGTGGAGCTTCCCACCGGTGAGCTCCCTCTCCTCACCCCCATGAGTGAGGTGGCGGGTCGGATGGCGGTTCAGGAAGGCGCCAAGTACCTGGAGAAGTTTTTCGGGGGCCGTGGCGTTCTCCTGGGTGGTGTTCCGGGCGTTCCGCCCGCGGAGGTGGTTGTCCTCGGCGGCGGCGTGGTGGGAACCCACGCAGCCAAGATGGCCTGTGGCCTCGGCGCTCACGTCACCATCATGGACGTGAATCTGCACCGGCTCCGTGAGCTGGCTGATTTCATGCCGGCGAACTGCGACGTCATCTACTCCAACCGGCAGAACATCCTGGAGCGTCTCCCCACCTGTGACCTTCTGGTGGGTGGTGTTCTCCTCCCCGGCGCCAAGGCACCGAGCCTCGTCACCAAGAAGGACCTGAAACTCATGCAGCCAGGGGCGGTGATCGTGGACGTGGCCGTAGACCAGGGCGGGTGCGTGGAGACCATCAAGCCCACGACCCACGAGAACCCCATCTACGACGTAAGCGGAGTCATCCACTACGGTGTGGCCAACATGCCCGGAGCGGTGCCGAGGACCAGTACGCTGGCCCTGACCAACGCCACCCTCCCGTACGCCATCCAATTGGCCAACAAGGGTTGGAAGCAGGCGTGTCTGGACGACGGCGCTCTGGCTCTTGGCGTGAACTTGGTGGCGGGGAAGATCGTCTATCCTGCGGTAGCGGAAGCATTCCGTATGAAGTGGGAGGCACTGGAGTCCCATCTCCAATAGGATGAAGACCCGAGGGGGAGCGGAAGAAGATGACTGAGCCCCTTCGGGTCCGGTTCCTTCGTTTGGAGGGGAACCCGGACCTGCCCCTTCCAGGCCGGGCCACGGCTCATTCCGCCGGCTACGATGTCCGGTCGTCGGAGGCCGACCTGGAGCTTCAGCCGGGTGAGATTCGGGCGGTTTCCACCGGCCTGGTCATGGAGCTTCCCCCCGGGGTGGAGTGTCAGGTCCGGCCCAGGTCGGGGTTGGCGGCCCGGTTCGGGATCACTCTCCCGAATAGTCCGGGAACCATCGATCCGGACTACAGGGGGGAGTTGAAAGTCCTCCTTCAAAATTGTGGGCCGGCCCCTGTCCCCATCCGGAGGGGCGAGCGGATCGCCCAGCTCGTCTTCGCCCGCTTCGAGGCGCCCGAGGTCGTGGAGGTGGACCATCTCTCGGAGACGGCCAGGGGTGAAGGAGGGTTTGGAAGCACAGGGACGAGGTGAGACCAGGGGACTGAACCCGGAATCTCTTGCCTTGCAATGGTTTTCAGGACATCGTAGGTTCGTGCGTCCGTCATGGGTTTCGCCTCGAGGCGGGATCCCAATTGGAGTTTTTCCGCTCTCACACCAGCTCGAATTGCCCAACCAGACCTCTTTTTTGGCCCGTTGGTTTTCCTCCGGGGCGCTGATTCCGGTTAACGACATCGCTGTCGACCTCGGCACTGCCAACACCCTCGTCTATGTAAAGGGAGAGGGTATCGTTTTGAACGAGCCCTCCGTCGTAGCCCTGGAAAGGGGTTCCCGTAGGATCCTCGGTGTGGGGTTGGAGGCCAAACGGATGTTGGGCCGGACCCCCGAAGGTATCGAGGCGGTGAGGCCCATGAAGGATGGGGTGATCGCCGATGTCGACATCACGGAGTTGATGCTCCGGCACTTCCTCAAGCAGGTGACGGCCAACCGGATTTTCCGCATCAAACCACGAGTCGTGGTGGGTGTACCGTCGGGGATCACCGAGTTGGAACGGAGGGCGGTCCGCTCTTCTGCCATGGCTGCCGGCGCGAAGGTGGTCTACATGGTCGCCGAGCCCATGGCGGCAGCCATCGGTGTTGGGCTTCCCGTCGAGACCCCCACGGGGAACATGGTCATCGACATCGGCGGCGGCACCACCGAAATCGCTGTCATCGCACTCTCGGGGATCGTCTCGAACACCTCCATCAGGGTAGGGGGCGACGAGGTAGATTCCGCCATCGTCACCTTCCTTCGGAAGAACTACAACCTCCTCATCGGGGAGCCCACGGCTGAGGCCATCAAGATCCAGATCGGATCGGCTTTCGACTTCGGGGAGGAGCGGGAGATGGAGGTGAAGGGGCGGGACCTGGTGAGCGGGATCCCAAAGACCGTCTCCGTCCACTCCCAGGAAGTCCGGGAGTGCATCCAGGAGCCCATTCAGGCCATCGTGGAGGCCGTTCGGCGTTCCCTGGAGATCACCCCGCCGGAGCTGGCCTCCGACATCGTGGATCGAGGTATTATCATGACGGGGGGAGGGGCCCTGATTCGAGGACTGGACCGATTGCTCCAGCACGAGACGAATCTCCCGATTCATGTGGATGAAGATCCCCTCACCTGCGTGGTCAGGGGCGCCGGCAGGATCCTGGACGAGGTCCAGAAGTATAGGACCGTGCTCACCACCTGATTCATTCCTCTCGCCCCGGACCAGGCTGAACCACTCAGACGATGGCCAGCTACACGGATCCGCCTGAGGAGGGCCGAGGGCGTCGGGACCTCACCGTTGCCCTGGCTTTTCTCGTACTAGCCGCTCTGGTCCTCTATCTGCCTCCAGGAACTCAGAGCCAGGTAGCCGCGGCTCTTCGGAGCACGGTTCTTCAGCCCTTCCTCATGACTCAGGGGGCTCTGGCTCAGGCCCGCCTGCGGGCCGAGGGCGCCCTTCGGCTCCAGGCCCAGCTGGATTCCCTCGCCTCCATCGTCGCTTCCCAAAGCAGCCTGGTGGCGGAGAACCAACACCTCCGCGGGCTCCTGGATCTCCAGGCAAGGGCCCCCGGGTCCTTTCTCCCCGCCAATCTCATTCGGCCCGGGACTGCCGGCTCCAGGAGCATGTTCCTCCTGGACGTGGGCTCCGATCAGGGAGTGCAGGCGGGGGATCCGGTGTTGATGCGAAATGGCCGCATCGCTTTGGTGGGAAAGATCAGGGAAGTGAGCCGGGGTGCGGCCATCGGCCTGGACTGGAGTCACCCGGACTTTCGGGCCAGCGCCATGACCGCGGACGGTGAGGTCTTCGGAATGGTGGAGCCCAGACCCGGCGATTTCCTCGGAGGGGAGCGACTCCTCCTCAACGCCATCCCCTACTACGAGCGGTTGGACTCGGGAACCCTCATCACCACTTCGGGCCTGGGGGGTGTCTTTCCCCGGGGAATCCCCATCGGGGAGGTGTTGGAGCTTCATCAGGAGGAAGGGAACTGGCGGTCCGAGTACTTGCTCCGCCCCATGGTGGAGACGGGGAGCGCCACCCACGTCCTGGTGGTGAGGGCTGACGCTTCCATCCAACGGCTACTGGAGCTGTTCGAAGGTGGAGGAGTCGCCGGGTCGCCGGAAGTGGACTCGACGGGAGGGCGGGACGGATGACCCGCAAGACCATCCTGGGACTCTTGGTTCCCCTCCTGGTGGTGGTTCACTTTTTCCTCCATGTCGGGTTTGGGATCGAAAGAGCGGCCCCCGACCTTCTGACCCTGGCCCTCCTCCTGGCCGCCAGGGAAACGGGTATGGGATCGGGTGGGGCCATGGGCTTCTTCTTCGGCCTTCTCGAAGATGCCTTCTCCGTCCTGGCTTTTGGGGCCAGTACCCTTGCCATGACCGTAGTAGGGATCCTGGGGGCCCGGACCCGGGAGCTGTTCGTGGGGGACTCCCTCCTCTTCTTCTTCGTCTATCTAGGCTCGGGAAAGCTCCTGCGGGACATGATACACTGGGTTGTGGCCGGGGAGGTGGTGAGGGAGCCGTTCCTGAACGTCGTCCTCATCGACGGGGGAATCGCGGCCATTTATCTGGCCTCGGTTGGGCTCCTCCTGGCTCTCTTCCTCGGCGACAGCAGGGCTCTCCGATGAGGCTGGACCATCCCATCTCTCGCCGGAGCCGGGCCCAGGGCGGTTTCCTGGTGGTGGCGGTCCTCATGGGGTTGTTGGGTGTGGCCTTCTTCCGTGCCCAGGTCCTCCGCTCCACGGATTGGGTGCTTCAGGCCGAATCCAACCGCCTCAGACAGTTGGATGTCCCTGCACCCCGGGGCACCATTTTCGACCGACACGACGATGTTCTTGCCGACAACGTTCCCGGCTACGCCGTGGTCCTCCTCCCGGACCACCGCGACACCATACGACTTCGCCTGGAGCGCCTCCGTCCCCATCTGGGGCTGACCGATGCCCGCGTCGATCGTCTCATGGAGCAGGCCAGGGCCTATCCCAGGCAGCCCCTGACAGTGAAGGTGAACGCTCCCTTCGTAGAAGTCTCTGTCCTGGAGGAGCGAAAAAGCGAGTTCCCAGGGCTCTATCTGGAGATGCGCCCTCGGCGCCGATACCTGGCGGGGGAAGCCCTGGCCCATGTCCTTGGGTATCTGGGGGAGATTACCCCGACGGAGCTGGAGGAATCTCTCTATGCCCAGGATTCCCTCGATAGGTATGAGGCGGGCACCATTCTGGGGAAGGACGGGATGGAAAGGCAGTACGAGAAGACTCTCCAGGGAAGGCGGGGCTCCCGGTTTGTGGAGGTGGATGTCCTGGGGAGGATCGTGGGGTCTTTCCAGGGGTCTGCGGGGAAGGAGGCTGTTCCGGGAGGGGACATCCACCTGAACATCGATTCGGAGCTTCAGCAGTGGGTTCACCACATCTTCCCCGACAGCATGCGGGGAGCGGTGGTGGCTCTGAATGTGGAGGACGGGGGAGTCCTGGCCCTCTATTCCTCCCCCACCTTCGATCCCAACGATTTCGTCGGTGGGATCGCCGTGGGTCGCTGGGAGACCCTCCTCTCGGATCCGGCCCGCCCCCTTTTCAACCGTTCGGTCTTGGGCATCTATCCACCGGGATCCGTCTGGAAGTTGGCCACCGCGGCCATCGCCCTGGACCTGGGCGTGATTCGTCCCGACGAGACCATGCCTATTCCCTGTACCGGTGGGATGCAATACGGTAATCGGTTCTCTCGGTGTTGGAATGCGGAGGGCCACGGCTACTTAGACCTCCTGGGGGCCATCCGCCACTCCTGTAACGTCTACTTCTATCAACTGGGGTTGCGGGTGGGTCTCCAACGCCTGCTGGAGAAGGGCACGGAAATCGGCTTCAACCAGCGATGCGGTATCGACCTGCCCTCCGAGACCCAAGGCCTTTTCCCCGACGACACCACCTACTGGGAACGGACTCCCCGCTTCGGGTACCGGGCCACGGAAGGTGAGGTCATGAACCTCGCCATCGGCCAGGGGCCCATTTCCCAGACGCCCCTGAAGGTGGCCCAGTTCTATCTGGCCATCGCCCGGGACGGTTCGGCCCCGCCACCCCGCCTCCTGAAGACGGAGGAGCCCCCGGAGGGGGGCTGGAGCCTCGATCTCTCCCCGGAGGCGCTGGAGATCATGCGGGAGGGGCTCAGGGGCGTGGTACGGCCGGGAGGAACGGCTTACATGGCCTCGCTGGAGCATTGGGACCTCATGGGGAAGACGGGGACCGTTCAGAATCCGCCGAACCCGGACCACGCCTGGTTCGCCGGCATCGCGGGACCCAGAGGTGGGGCCCCTGAGATCGTGGTGGTGGTCATCGTTGAATTCGGTGTGAGCGGCTCCGGGGTGGCCGCCCCCCTCATGGCCAAGACGGCGGACTTCTACCTTCGTCGGAAGCACGGTATCCCCGTGGATTCCATCCAGACGCTGGGCGAACATTACATGACGGGGACGCCGGCGCCCTGGGCAGCGACACTGACGGCGGCGGAGGGAGATCGGGAAGGAGATCGGGAGGGAGATCCGGAAGGGGAAGGGGAAGGCCTCCCCGAGGGCGCCGGCCAGGGAGCATGGGAGTGAGGAGCCCGGCCCCATGATCAGAGTATTCCGAGCCTGGGCCGGGGCTCCTCCCATGGTGTTCACGGTGCTCCTTCTCTCCATCTTCGGCGTAGCCATGATCTACTCCGCGGGGGTCTTGAACGTCCCCAGCCCGGTAACGGAGAATATCTGGCAGCGTCAGCTCATCTGGTTTCTTCTGGGGATCGTGGCTTTCACCGCTGTCTCCCAGATCCCGCCCCGATGGATCGAATGGGCAGCTCTTCCGGCCTACGTCGTGGGGATCCTCTTTCTCATGGCTACCCTCGTGATCGGTACGGGAGCGGGCACCGCCGCCGGGGTGAAGAGCTGGATTTCCCTTGGAGGGTTTCGATTCCAGCCGGCGGAAGTGGCGAAGATCGCCACCATCCTGGCTCTTGCCCGCCTTATCTCCGCCCGGCGGGAAGGTCTTCAGAACCTCAGAGAGTTGGTTGCCCCGGTGGCCCTGGTAGCTCTGCCTCTGGGCCTGGTGATTCTCCAGCCGGATCTTGGAACGGCCATGGCGTTCATAGGAATCCTCTTTGCCATGCTGTACTGGGGGGGGACTCCGGCCCCCCTCCTGATCCTGCTTGCGAGTCCCGGCCTGGGCCTGATTCTGAGCTACGACACCATGGTCTGGTCAGGGTACATCATCATCCTCACTCTCTCGCTCTTCTTCTACCGGTATCGCCTCTACCTGGTGGAGTCGGTGGCGGTGGTTCTGGCCAATTTGGCTGCGGGTACCGTGGCTCTCCCCCTCTGGCTCTCCCTGGCCGATTACCAGAAAAACCGTCTGTTGGTGTTCCTGGATTCCACCGTGGACCCTCGGGGCGCTGGATGGCAGATCATCCAGTCGAAGGTGGCCATCGGGAGCGGAGGATTGTTGGGAAAGGGTTTCACCCAGGGCACCCAGAAGCGGCTGGATTTCCTCCCGGAACAGCACACGGACTTCATCTTCAGCGTGGTGGGGGAGGAGCTTGGATTCCTTGGAACGTCGCTGGTGATTCTGGCCTTTGCCTTCATTCTCCTCCGATTGGTCCGCCTTGCCGCCCGAGCCACCGATCCCTTTGCCGGCCTAGTCATCTTCGGTATCTTCGGAGCTTGGATCACGCATATCTTCGTGAACATCGGGATGACGGTTGGGCTGGTTCCCATCACGGGCATCCCGCTTCCGTTTGTGAGCTACGGAGGGTCTTTCCTCCTCATGTCCTGGATCGCCTTGGCCGTCGCTGTCCGAGTTTCCCAGGAGGCATGAGGGGCACGCACGTGCCAAGATCCTCGCTGAGAAAGGGCAATGGATGGCCTGGTTTCGAAAGCCCAAACAGCCCCTGAAATCTGCCGACAAGAGAGACCTCCCCTCCGACGTCTTCGACAAGTGCGGAGGGTGTGGGGAGATCGTGTATGGGGAGAGGCTGGCCAAGAACTCTCAGGTGTGCCCCGAGTGCGGCTTCCATTTCCGGATTTCCCCGGACCAGTACCTGGACATGCTCCTGGACCCCGGCACCTTCGAAGAGCGGGATCCCGAGTTCCGCAGCCGAGACCCGCTGGAGTTCGAAGATCTGAAGCCCTATTCGACCCGCCTGGCGGCGGCGGAAAGCAAGCTTGGGAAGCGCGAAGGTGTGGTGGTGGGGGAGGGGGTCCTGGACGGGATTCCGATTTGCATCGGGGTAATGGACTTCCGTTTCCTCGGAGGATCCATGGGGTCCGTGGTAGGAGAGAAGATCGCCCGGATCGCACGAAGGGCTCTGGAGCTCCGGCGCCCGTTGATCATGGTCAGCGCCTCAGGGGGCGCCAGGATGCAGGAGGGGATCTACTCCCTCATGCAGTTGGCGAAGACGTCCGCGGTCCTGGCCCGCCTCCACGAGGCCGGGATTCCCTTTGTCTCCATCCTCACGGACCCTACCACCGGGGGCACCACGGCCTCCTTTGCCATGCTGGGTGACGTGCACCTGGCCGAACCCCGAGCCCTCGTCGGGTTCGCCGGGCCCAGAGTCATCGAGGAGACCATCAAACAGCGCCTTCCCGAGGGCTTTCAACGCTCGGAGTTCCTTATGGAGCATGGGATGGTGGACAGGATCGTCGATCGGCGGGAGCTGAAGGACACCGTGGCCCTCCTACTCCGCCACATGTGGGCGGGTTGGGAAGAAGAGGAGTGAAAGCCCCGCCGGACTCTTCCTTCTCCGGGGCAGCGGGTGAGCTCCAGGGCGGCGGCGACATTCCTCTGGGTCGGATCTTCCCCCCCCTCCCCACCGGGGTCGAGTGGGGCCTGGAGCGGACCGAGACGCTCCTCAGGGAGATCGGCGATCCCCAGAACAGCTACCCGACCCTCCACGTCGGTGGGACCAACGGGAAAGGCTCCCTGGCTGCCGTATCGGCCCAGATCCTGAAAGAAGACGGGAAGAAGGTCGGGCTGTTCACCTCTCCTCATCTCTGCTCCTTCAGGGAACGCTTTCAAATCGGTGGCCGCCCCGTTTCCGCCGAGATCCTGCTGGCCTCCGCCGATGAGCTTCGGGACTCCATCGAACGCCTCGGGCTGACCTTCTTCGAGGCGGCCACCGTCCTGGCCTTCCATCTCTTCGCCAGACTCGAGGTGGATTTCGGATTGGTGGAGGT
>JAUXEE010000339.1 GCA_030618065.1 Gemmatimonadota bacterium | reverse complement strand
GCTCCAGGGAGAGGATCTTCAGGATGAGAAGCTCCAGGGTGCCCTGAAGCAGATCGGAACGGGACTTGGGCATACATGCCTCCTGTCGGACATCTACTGTAGATAGTCGACAGTAATCTAGGGAGACTTCTCTAGATCGTCAACAGAAACGACGAAGGTCGGGAGCCGAAAGTTTCACGGGCAGAGCCGAGGGGGCGCGAGCCGGTGCGCCGGGAAGCCTTGGACGGGTGCGCCGGAAAGCCTCGGACGGGTGCGCCGATGCAGGCAGTGCCCTAACTTCCCTCCTCCCACAGGCTTAAGAAAACAGCCGGGCCCCGCGGCCCTGCGCAACCAACAAAACGACGTCAAAAGGAGACAGAATCGTGGTGGCCCACGAACCTCATAAAATCAAGACCGTCCGCCTCCTCTCCTTCCCTTCCCTCCAGGAGCGGAAAAAGAATTTGGCGGAAGCTCGATTCAACACCTTCCACCTCACCCCCTCCCAGGTCACCTTCGACATGTGCTCCTACGGCACCGGCGCCATGAGCCAGGAGCAGCTCTCGGGTCAGTTCATCGGGGATGAAGCCTACGCGGGCTCCCGGAATTTCAAGAACCTTCAAGATGCGGTGGCCCACGTATTCGGGCACACATACCTTTGCCCGACCCACAATATCCTGGGCTCGGTCAAGCTGGTGGTGTCGACCATGGTCCCCTCCGGGTCTATCGTTCCCACCAACTCCCGGGGCACCATGGACCTTCTGGCGCCGAGAGCCATCGAAGCGCCCTACATCCGGGATGAGGGCGAATCCGTCTTTACCGGGAACGCGGATCTGGAGGCGCTGGGGAAAGCCCTGGAGGAGCATCAGCTTCCCCTCCTCCTCATTCAGGCATTCGCCGACGGACAACATCCCTTCTCCCTGGAGAATCTGAGGGAAGTCCGGGCCATAGCCGACAGGCGCGGCGTGCGCCTCGTTGTGAATGGGTCGCGGGTGGCGAAGAACGCCTGGTACATCCAGAAGCACGAGAGAGGGCAAGCAGACCGATCCATCGCAGAGATCGTGAAGCAGATCGCCAAGACCGCTCACGTTTTCCTCTTCGACGGAGGGCGAGACGCCAAAACCAACACCGGGGGCCTCATCACCACCGACAATCCGGACGACTACGAGAAGTTCATGAACGAAGTAGTGGTGTTCGAAGGGCTCCACACCTACGGCGGCATGGCGGGCCGGACCATGGAGATCCTGGCCCGGGGAATCCTGGAAATGGTGGACGAGGCGGAGGTGCACTGGGTGATGGACCAAAACGAGCGGTTCACTCAACGTCTCCGGGACGGTGGAGTGCCGTTGGAGAGAGGCTGCGACGGTGCCTACCTCATGGCCGACGCCTTCCTTCCCCACCTCGAGGAAAATCAGCAGGACACTCTGGCGGCAGCCCTCTACCTCATCTCGGGTGTCCGGGCCGTTGCGCAGGGGTTGGTGGGGAAAGACGCCCTGCTTCCTGTTCAAGTTCCCCGCCTTTCCCTGACCAACGATCAACTGGACCAGGTCGCGGACGCCATCATCCAGCTCCATTCCCAGGCCGATCGCATCAACGCCCTCCTGACCGTTTCCGAAGGAGACTGGAAGGACCAGATGGTGTACCACTGGCTCTTTCCGGATCTGGAGCCCTTCTCCTTCGACACCTTTCCCTTCGAAATCCACACCATCGAGCGGGTTGGAGTCCTGAGCCGGGAAGAGCGGGAAAAGGCTATGCGGGCCGCGGGCTACAACACCTTTCTTCTTCGCTCCGCCGACGTGGCCATCGACCTCCTGACGGACTCCGGGACCACGGCCATGAGCGTGGACCAGTGGGCCGCCTATGAGGGAGCCCGGGCCAGCGCCGTGACCAGCGACGAGTACTTCGAGTTCGTACATGCCCTCCAGGATACCTTCGGGTACGAGTACATCATCCCCACGCACCAGGGCCGGGCAGCGGAGCATATCCTCAGCCAGACCCGGGTCCAGCCAGGACAGCTGGTTCCGGGGAACATGTACTTCACCACCACGAAGCTCCACCAGGAAATGGCGGGCGGGATTTTCGCCGACGTCATCGTGGACGAGGCCCACGATCCGGAGAGCGATTTCCCCTGGAAGGGCAACATCGACGTCTCCAAGCTGGACGCCTTGGTCCAGGAACATCAAGCGGAGGGAATCGCCTACGTCTCCTTCGAGCATTCGGTGAACCTGGCCGGGGGCCAGCCCACCTCCATGGACAACATGAAGGAGGTGTACGAGTACTGTTCCGCCAACAGCATTCCGGTGTTCCTCGATGCCACCCGGACGGTGGAAAACGCATACATGATCCAATGGAAGGACCCCCGATACGCCGACACTCCG
>JAUXEE010000102.1 GCA_030618065.1 Gemmatimonadota bacterium | reverse complement strand
ACCAGGTAGTCCATGACGGCTTGAGCCCGCCGCTTCCCAAGGGCGAGATTGTATTCCTGGCTTCCCACTGGATCGGTGAAGCCTTCCACTGTGACCAGACTCGCTGGGTAGTAGCTGGTAACGACCTGGGAAAAGCGATCCAGAAAAGCCATGTACTGGGGGCCCACCTCATCCTCGTCGAACCCGAAATACAAGGGAACGTCGAAGCGGAGAGCCGTCTCCAACTCTTCCACGCGGGCGTCGAAATCCTCCTCGAGAGCAGCTAGCTCGAGGTCCAACCCGTCCATGCGGGCGGAGAGTTCATCCATTCGACCGTTGAGCTCCTCCGAAGTCTGACGATCACCCTCGGCGATTTCCGCTTGCCGCTCGGCTTCCATTTCGGCCCGCATCCCTGCTAACTGAGTGTCCATGTCCTGTTTCTTCACGAACGAACAACCGGAGAGGGCGATGGCTAACGGAATGGCGGCCCCGAGAAGCAGCCGTGTCGACGGCCCGAGTATTGGAGACATGGCTCTGGGTACTCCTTCCCTGATTGGGTTGGTACGGGGGAACTCTTGATTCCCCCGCAGTGACCTTTTTGTGCAGGAGAGGGACCAGTCGTGCAGGGGAAGTGCCAGAATGGGTGAGCGGGGAGCGGGGGGTGGAGGAAATGCCTGTGGATGATGGGTTTCGAGGGATTTGGACCGGAGATCGCTGGGAGGAGCGGGGGCGCCGACACGGCTTCTTCCCGTCCCGTTCCGATGCGGCGGGAAACCCTATTGGTTCATTTGGGCACACTCTTGTCAGCTCCGATCAAAAACCTCCACCACCACCGCCACCAAAGCCGCCGCCGCTGAATCCACCTCCACCGCTGAAGCCACCTCCGCCAAACCCCGAACCCCCGGTGCTGCGGGGTTGGGATACCATCACGGTTCCGGCCTGGGATGTCATCATCGAGAGATCGTTCACGAAGAGACCGGTTCGAAAGAATTGGGGATGGCGTCCTACGTACCAGTGGGGAGGCTCGGTGAAGATATCCTCGAAGGCCCTGGCCCACTTGTCCTCGACACCGAGGGCCATGGCGTAGGGTAGGAAAGCTTCGAACATCTCGGGGGATTTGATCATCCGCTTGAAGCGGTCCGACTCAACCCGATCCAAGAACTCCTGAAAACCCAAGATCTTTTCCAACATCCGGGTTCCGGCTACGGTTCGAGCCGGCATGAGAACTCCGAACCCCAGGATCGGAAGGCCGAACAGGACCCCGGCCAGAAGGGCTGCCGTGGAGGAGGTCATGAAGATGTTCGCCAGCAGTTGGAAACCGGGAATGGCCAATCCCAAGGAGACGAGACCGATGGCGATGAAGGAGCCCAGGACCTTATCGGGTCGGCGCCGATAGAAATTGGCCTCTTTGAGACTCCTGAAGAGATCCGATTTGATGCTGGACATGGTGGTGTAGAAGTCGTTCTTCAAGTCGGACAGGGTTACCTCTTCCAGATATCCGGTGCTGCCGAAGATCCCCCGGAGGAAGATCCGCTCGTGGGATTTGAGGGAAGCCCAATCCGCTTCGCTGGACAACCGGACAAAGCGGTAGCCTGAATCTTTGATGAGGCCGAACAACGCCTTGGTTTCCATCTCCTCGATGCGGATATGTCCCCTTACAGCCAGGTCCACCAGGGTGGCGGTGATGTCCCGGGTGTCGGGACGGTTGTCCACCAGAGTTCCTACTTCAGCCGGGGTCATGCCTTCGGGGGGCTCGTATTGGGGAGTGACGCTCCTGCGCTCAGGATCCCTTCCCCACCTTCGCCAGATCCAAAACATGCCCAGAAAACTCAAAATGGGAAGAAAGAGGAGCCAGTTCGATCGCATGAAGAAGCCGGCTTTCTTAACTGGCCCGGGGCGCCTCACTACCCCCGGATCCCAGCCCACGACTATCGTGAGGCCTTCCCGGAAGCTCAATCCACGGGTGGTTTCGAAATAGAAACCTTGTTCTATTTCCTCGATGTCCGCGTCCTGAGCCGATGCGCCGTAGGCCCCGGTGAAGGCAGTGGCCCGGAGCCCGGTGGTCCCTTCAGGAAGCTCGATCAGAGCGGAGGCCCTCCGGATGGGGATTTCCCACTCGGTGCCGGTGACGTTCCAGTAGAGTTCGTCGTGCTCCTCGAAGAACTTGAGGGCGTTGGGGGCAGTGTATCGGAGGGTGATGGTCCGGGTCACGTCCTGGGCTCCGGGGACCCACATTTTGATCTTCCGGTTGTAGCGGTCCCGGCTCACCTCGGTCCTGAGTTCTCGGCCGGATTCGTCCCTGACGTCCTCCAGATCGAGGAAGAGCCGGTAGCTGAACCCTTGGGGATTCCGATATTCCACCGGGATGGTGCGATAGAAGCCGTTCCACTGCCCGTTGAACCGGACTGTGATGGACTCCATGACCCGGATTACCGCATCGTCACCCACCGCAATGGTCACGTTGAAGTCCTCTATCTCTAGACTCCTCTGAGCTCGCACCGAGGTAGGGAGAGCGAAGCAAAGAAAGGCAACGGCCAGCATGGCCGCGAAACGGCCGATTCCGACGGGCGTGAGCCCGTTGGGGGGCCGGGAGTATGGCTGGGCTTTCATGGCGTCCTCGCCTCGGGGAGCTCCCTGGTCTCTTTCAAAAAGAGGGTCGGTTTCAGTCGAAAGTGACGGAAGGAACCTCTCCCTCTCCTTCATCTATCTCAAAAAACTCCCGGGCCCTGAAGTTGAACGCCTTGGCGATGAGGTTTGCGGGGACCTGGGCGATCTTGGTGTTGAAGTCCCTCACTACGGCGTTGTAATACCTTCGAGCCTGTTGGATCGCTGTCTCCAACTCTTTCAGCGTCTGCTGGAGGTCTTTGAAATTTCCGGCGGCCTGAAGGTCGGGGTAGGCCTCGGACAGGGCGAAGAGGCTCTTGAGTGCTCCGGAAAGCATGTTTTCCGCCTGGGCCTGCTCGACCGGGCCCTGGGCCGACATGGCTGCAGATCGGGCGGTGACCACCGCTTCCAGGGTCTCCCGTTCATGTCCCGCGTACCCCTTTACCGTCTCGACGATGTTGGGAATGAGATCATGCCGGCGCTTGAGTTGAACATCGATATCCGCCCAAGCTCCATCTGCCTGGACACGCATCTTCACGAGGCCGTTGTAGATCATGACTCCGACGCCGACCACGGCGACAGGGATGAGAATCTCCCACATACCAATGCTCCTGGTTGGAAGGGGATGGTGCCGAGGATCGGCCTTCCAGGGCCCCCGAGATAGCCCGAAGGGAGAATAGGTTTGGAACCCGTGCAGTGTAAAGAAAAATCGAGAGAAAGAGACCCCGCCTTCGTCTTCCGTTAGACCTCCGGCAGGGGTACCTTTCTCCTTCTTTGGAACATCCCCAGACAAGCGACTTGGCGAGGTGCAGCGTGTCGGAAAATGGAAACAGCTTTGATCTGATCATCATCGGGAGCGGACCCGGTGGGTATGTGGCAGCTATCCGGGGAGCCCAACTGGGATTGAAAGTGGCCTGTGTAGAGACGGAAAAACTGGGGGGAGTGTGCCTGAACGTAGGGTGCATTCCCACCAAGGCACTCCTCTCCAGCGCTCACTTCGTACGAGAGATGAGGCGGGCCGAGGGTCACGGCGTGATCATCGAGACCGCCTCGGTGTCCCTGGGGCCAGCCCAGGAGCGGAGCCGGAAGGTCGCGGACCAGTTGAACAGGGGCGTGGGTCACCTCTTCAAAAAGAACAGTATCACCCATATCCAGGGTTTTGGTCGTTTGGTGGCCCAGAGGAGGGTGGAGGTGAAGGGCCCGGAGGGGGAGATGACAACGTACGAAGCCCCTCACGTCATCATCGCCACCGGGTCTCGCCCGAGGGACCTCCCCATGATCAAGATCGATGAGGACCGGATCTGGTCTTCGACGGGGGCCCTGTTCCAGAAGGACGCTCCTACGTCTCTCGCTGTGGTGGGGGCTGGGGCGGTGGGAATGGAGTTCGCGGACATCTATGCGGCGTATGGGTCCGAGGTTCACGTCATCGAGATGCTGGACAGGGTCCTACCTCTGGAAGACAAAGAGTGCTCCCAGGCCCTGGCCAGGAGCTATAAGAAGCGGAAGATCCGAATCCGGACCTCCACCGCCGTTCAAGCTTCGGAGCTCACGGGGGAGGGCGTGCGGCTGACGCTGAAGGACAAGGATGGGAAGGAGGAGGTCCTGGAGGTGGAGAGGGTTCTCTCAGCAGTGGGGAGGGTCCCCAACACCGAGGAGCTGGGGCTGGAGGATATCGGAGTGGCTCTCACCGAACAGGGGGGCTTCGTTCAGGTGGACGAGTACCTCCGGACGAATGTGGAAGGCGTTTACGCCATAGGGGACGTGGCGGGGCCACCCCTTCTGGCCCACAAGGCGTCTCACGAAGGGATCGCGTGTGTGGAGCACATCGCCGGCCAGGGTCACGGGACGGTGGACTACTCCAACATCCCCTCCTGCACGTATGCTCATCCGGAGGTGGCCTCTGTGGGCCTCACTGAGGAGCAGGCCATAGAAGCCGGCCATGAGGTGGAGGTGGGTAAGTTTCCCTGGGTCGGGATCGGCCGAGCCGTTGCTGCTGGGGACACGGAGGGTTTCATCAAGGTCATCCGGGACAAGGAGTACTCCGAGATTCTTGGTGCCCACATCGTGGGGCCCCATGCCACGGAACTCATCGCCGAGTTCGTGATAGGACGCCACCTCGAGGCCACCGTGGAAGAGATGGAAAAAGCCATGCATCCCCATCCCACACTCTCGGAGGGTGTGGCGGAGGGTGCCCTGGCGTCCCTGGGGAGAGCCATTCATATCTGAAGGCTCTCCACGGGGAGGATTGGTATAGCAGGGAGCATGGGAAGGGGCGGGCTCGGGTTTCTCAGAATACCCGAGTCCGGTTTTTTTTTTGTGGAAATGGGAACCGTGAACCCGAGTCGGGGTTCTTGCACTGTTAGGTGGGGTCAAGGCCCCGGAATAGCTGCGATTCTTTTCCATGAGGGGGTGAGCCAGTGCGGGAGGACGCGACGCCGGACCACTGGGTCGACGAGCCTGCTGTCAGGGAATGGTCCGAACCGGAGGAACAAGCTCTCCGTCTATGGATTTCCCTGGCCCGCTGCTACGTCACATTCTCTCGGGCCGTGGCCTGCAAGGTGGCGGAGTACGATCTGACGGCCCCCCAGTTTGGAATCCTGGAGGCTCTCTACCACTTAGGCCCTCTCTCCCTGGGGGAGTTGGCGGAGAAACTCCTGGTCACCGGCGGGAACGTGACGTATGTCATGGACCGGCTGGAGGCCCAGGACCTGGTGGCCCGGGAGCGTTCCGGGGATGACCGACGGGTAGTTCGGGCGCACCTCACCACGAAAGGCCGGGCTACCATGGAGGGAGTATTCCCGCTCCATGTGGCCTTCGTACGCAGCTTGGTGGGGGGGTTGAACCCGGGAGATCAGGATACCCTTCGGGACCTTCTGAAGAAGCTGGGGAAGGGGATCGCCACGGGCCCCAATCGAGGGGGAGACTGCTGAAGATCTCTGGGCGGCTATTCGGCCCCCGGGCCGTCCTCGGCTCCTGCGCTGTCCTCGGCCCCCGCGTCATCCTCGGGTAGCTCGACTCCCCGAAGCTGGAGGAGTCTCAGAACCGCCTCGCCGACTTTGTTGTTGGGAGTGGAAGCGCCGGCGGTGATCCCTACCTGAAGGGGCCCCGACGGGAGCCAATTCTTCTCCTCCACAACCGGGGCATCTGGATCCAAGAGTGGTTTATGCTTGATGATTCCGGTGTCCACATCGATGCACACCGCGTCTTCGATGTGGTAGGTCCGTGTATGGCTCCTGCACATGTGGGCCAGGTGGTTCGTGTTCGAGGAGTTGTATCCCCCGATGACGATCATGATGTCCGGTGGGTCTTTCATCATCTCCACCACGGCGTCCTGACGCTGCTGGGTGGCGGAGCAGATGGTGTCGAAGGAGCGGTAGTGCTCTTCGGCATGCTTCTCCCCGTAGGCTTCGACGAAAGCTTCCCGGACCTTCGCCCCGATGGCCAGGGACTCCTTGGCCAGCATGGTGGTCTGGTTGGCTACGCCGAGCTTTTCGAGAGCCCGGTCCGGGTCCAACCCCTCCGTGGCCTTGTCCTTGAAGTGAGCGTAGAACTCCTTTCGTGAGAGGGACCCCGGCCGCTTCGCGATGTAATCGCAGACGAGCTCCGCCTCTTCCATGTCCCGGACGATGAGGTATCTGCCCCCAGGGTGTTTGTTCACCTGAGAGGCGGTAGCCCTGGATTCCTCGTGGGTGTACTTCCCATGGATTAGGGCGGTGAACCCGTCCTTGGCATAGCTTTCCACCCTCTTCCAGACCACCAGAACCGAGCCGCAGGTCGTGTCCACCAGGACGCATCCGATGTCCTTCAGGCGGTTGAAATCCTTCAGGGTGACCCCGAAGGCCGGGATGATGACGACGTCCTCAGGAGTGACATGATCGAAGGAGAAGTGGCTGTCCTTCTCCGGGTAGATGACCTCGATCCCCATTTCCTGTAAGCGGTGGTTCACATGGGGATTATGAATGATCTCTCCCACCAGGAAGATCCTCTTGTCAGGAAATTTCATCCGGGTCTCGTAGGCGTAATCCACAGCCCGGTCCACGCCGTAACAAAAGCCGAACTCCTGAGCCAATCGCACCGTCACGTCACCGAAGGTTTCCGTGTAACCCCTGGACCGGATGAGTTCCACCAACCCGGATTGGTATTCCGAGTCTATGAGGGGCTTCACCTGGGCCTTTAAACCCAGGCCGCCTCGGATATACCTCTTCTCCATGACTCCCTTTCATTGGGCCCATTCCCTCACCCAACCCGTGCCCGTGATACCAGTTGCGCTTGTGGTAACCGAGACCCCGCCGGATCCTTCTTGTTCCCGGGTGGGTATCTCCCTCCATGTCCTTGTTCAGCCGCCTTTTCCTCCTCTTTGTCGGGGTCCCTCTCCTGGAGTTGTACATCCTGGTTCAGGTCGGCCGGCTGATGGGTGTTTGGCCCACCATCGGGCTCGTGGTGCTCACAGGTGT
>JAUXEE010000020.1 GCA_030618065.1 Gemmatimonadota bacterium | reverse complement strand
GCTGCCACAGTGCCGGGCCTAAACATGGGCCACCCCCTCCGGGTCTTCCCGGAGTTCCACCGGCTCCCGATCCGCCAAGATCTTCCTGGCTTCCCCGACCCTCTCCGAGGACGCCGAAACGTAGACCCCGAATCGGCCGGCGCTGAATTCCGGGTCGTAGACCACGAGGGGCTTCAAACGGGGAAGGCGGGCGTTGATGAAGAGACCGATGACGGTAGATAACGCTCCAAAGAGGATCGTCAGCTCGAAGGCGATGATGATGAAGGCCGGGATGGAGACGATGGGCTTTCCGCCCACCACCAGTGGCCAATCCATGGCCGTGAAGATGGAAAGGGCGAATCCGGTGGCGGTGCCGGTAAGGGCGCCTACCAGGGCAAAGACCCGTACGGAACTCTGGCCGTACCCCATGGCATGTTCCAGGGCGTGTTCCGGCACCGGGGCAAAGGCCTGAATGGACTTCCTCTTGAACCCGGCATCCCGGAGAGCCTCAATGGCCTCTACCGCCGAGTCCAGGTAGTCGAAGGACGCCAGAATCCCCTGCTTCGATTCGCTCATCGGACTTCCCCCTTCTTCCTCGCACCCCGCAAGGGTGGCGGGAGAACCTCCTTGAGTTCGGCGATGGCCACCGGCGGGAGAATCCGGGTAAAGATGAGGAACCAGAAGAAGAACCATCCGAAGCTACCCACCAGGATTCCCATCTCCACCATGGAGGGTCGGTAGACGCCCCAGGCGAATGGCTCGTACTCATGGGATAGGGAGGTCACGATGATGACGAACCTCTCGAACCACATCCCGATGTTGATGAAGAGGGAGATGACGAAGAGGGCCGGGATGGAATGCCGGACCCGCTTGAACCAGAGCATGATGGGAACGATCCCGTTGCAGACCAGCATGATCCAGGTGGCCCACCAATAGTTCCCGAAGAGTCGGTTCCAGAAGGCGGACCGCTCCACCTCCTCCCCGCTGTACCACGCCATGAAGAACTCGGTCATGTACGCGTAGAGCACGATGATCGAGGTAAGGAGGATCAGCTTCGCCATGGCATCGAAGTGCCTGACCGTGAGGTACGCCTCCAGCTTGAAGATCTTCCTCAACGGGACGGTCAGCGTGATGACCATGGCCACCCCGGAGAAGATGGCGCCGGCCACGAAGTAGGGAGCGAAGATGGTCGCGTGCCATCCCGGAACGATGGACATGGCGAAGTCCCAAGACACCACCGAGTGGACCGAGAGAACCAGCGGCGTGGCGAAAGCCGCAAGGAAGACATAGGCCTTCCCGAAGTGATGCCATTCCCGATCCGTGCCCCTCCACCCCAGTGCCACGACCTGATACAGCTTCTTTCTCAGCCCCTTGGCCTGATCCCGGGCCGCCGCCACATCCGGGATGGTCCCCAGATAGAAAAACACCGCCGACACGGTGAAGTAGGTGGTTACCGCGAAAACATCCCAGAGAAGGGGTGACCGGAAGTTGGGCCAAAGGAAGCGGGAGTTGGGATAGGGAATGAGCCAGTAGCCGTGCCAGACCCTCCCCAGATGGATGAGGGGGAAAAGGCCCGCCGTCATGACGGCAAAGACCGTCATGGCTTCGGCGGCCCGGTAGATGGACTGGCGCCAGGGGGCCCTGAACAGGAAGAGAATGGCCGAAATCAGAGTTCCCGAGTGCGCTATCCCCACCCAAAAGACGAAGGTGGTGATGTACACTCCCCACCCCACCGGGCTCATGAGGCCACTGACACCGATTCCATTGACGATCTGATAGATCCAGGAGGTGAAGAAGATACCCACCCCCAACACAGCCACGGAAAAGAGGGCCCACCAGCCCTTCCCCGGTCGTGAGAGGATCTTCAGGATGTCCCGATTGACCTGCCCGAAGGACTCCACATCCGGGTGGGTCAGCGTTCCCCGTTCCTTTTCGTTCAATGCCGTCGCCATTCGCCGCCTCTCGGCTCCGGAGTCAGAAGGGTGTGGCATCCGCGGTACCCTTCCAACGGGGATCAATGCTCCCCGGATTCGACCTCGTGAAAGGTGACCTTCTTCAAGTAGGTCACCGCGGGTTGCGTGTTGATGAGCTCGTCCAGGACCCGGTAACCCCGCTCATTCTGGGTCAACTGTGCCACTCGGGAGTGGGGATCTCGGATGTCGCCGAACACGATGGCCTCCGCGGGGCAGCTCTGCTGACACGCCGGGACCACCTCTCCATCCCTCACGGGACGCTGCCCTTCCACCCTCGCCCGGTTCTGAACCACACGGATGCGATGGACGCAGAAGGAGCACTTTTCCATGACCCCGCTACTCCGAACCGTCACATCGGGGTTGAAGGCCCAGTTCATGGGCTGCGGCACATCGCTGAAACCGAACCAGTTGAATACCCGAACCTTATAGGGGCAGTTGTTGGCACAATACCGGGTTCCCACGCACCGATTGTAGACCTGGGCATTCAACCCTTCGGGTGTGTGGTACGCAGCGTATACCGGGCACACAGGTTCACAGGGAGCGTTGCCGCAGTGCTGGCAAATCATGGGGAGGAAGCGAACATCCAGGGGGCCGGCGCGGCTGGCATCCACCCTTTCGAAATACCGCTCCATCCGGATCCAGTGCATGTCCCGCCCCATGGTCACCTGCTCCTCCCCCACCCAGGGAACGTTGTTCTCCGACTGACAGGCGGTAACACAGATGCCGCACCCCGTGCACTTGTCCAAGTCGATGACCATGGCCCAACGGGGGTTCGCTTCAGGATCGTATTGGCCGTACCGACTACCCTCCAGGGGGAAGTCCTCGGCTCTTCCTTCCGTGGGAACCGGAGCGAATCCTCCCAGGCCCTGGATCTCTTTCAGCTCACCGTGCCCCTCTTCTTCGTGGCCGGCTCCGCCGTGCCCCAGGGCCGACAAAGCCACCGCGGGAGCGATGGGCCGGTTATGTTGATCCGAGGATCCTTCGATGGTGGCCAAACGCCGACGGTCCCCGGTGGGCTCCAGACTCACCCGGGTGGCCAGGTGGACCAAGGCTCCCGAAGGCTGCTCGACCTCGGCCGGAAGGAGGTCCATGGCGTTCACACCCATCCCTTGCGCGAAACGGCCATAACTCCGGTGACCTCCACCCATGGCCAGGGCTACCGTGTCTTCCCTGATCCCCGGGTATCTCCAGACCGGCACCTCCACCAATCCGTGAGGGGAACGAACTCGGACGAGGTCCCCATTCTGAACCTCCAAACGATCCGCGGCCCGGGGATGAACCTCCACCCAGGAATGCCAGGCCATCTTGCTCACAGGATCCGGGAGCTCCTGGAGCCAGGGCCGGTTGGCATGCTTTCCATCTCCAAATCGAGGAGAAGGATAGACGACCAAGGCGAACTCACCATCCCCGTCCAGAGCCGGCACATCGAAGTTCAGGATCGCATCTGGGGAACGCAGGGGCACCGGCACCTCCGTAGCTCTCACCGGAAGCCCCACGACCCCCTTCCTGAGAGCCTCTCTCCAGAATTCGTCGAAGCCCTGGCCGGGAGCGGCGATGGCCTGAATCCTTCGCCACCGGTTCCGGAGATGGTCGAAGAAGGTGCCAACCCCCAGCTCCTCACCCAGCCGGAGGGAAACCGAGATGAGAACGTCGCCCAACTGCTTGGAGTCGAAGTCGGCCACGGGTCGCATGGCAGGCTGCTGAAGGGCATACAGTCCAGGCCGGGGATTGGAGTCTCCCCAGGCTTCGAGAGGGTGTCGATCCGGAAGGACGAGATCGGCGAGTTCGGCGGTTTCGTCCATGGCCGACGCGAAAGACACCCTGAACCCGGCTGAAGCGAAAGCCTCCGCAAACCCAGCTCCGGAAGGGAGGGAGTAGGCGGGATTCGTCCCATGAACCATGACCACTCCCGCCCCAGCCATAGCTGATAGGGCCGAAGCGAGCTCCCCGTAAGGCAATGCCGGGGCCCCTTGGTCCACTTCCCGAAGACGGACCGTCCGCCCAACGTTCTCCGCAACGGAATTCAGGATGTGGACGGCCAGATTCGCCGCCGTCGCATTCCGATGGTGCCCCGCCACTCCGGGCCCCACGGCGAGGCTCGGCTTTTCCTCCAGAAAGCGCATGGCCAGCTTCTCGATCTCCTCAGCCGGCACCCCCGAAGCCTCCTCTGCGCTCCGTGGATCGTACCCCTCCAGGAGTCGCTGATAATAGGGCCCCGCATCCCCACCTTCTCTCACGATGACATGGGCCATGGCCAGGGCTACCACAGCCTCGGAGCCGGCCTTCAGTGGAACCCACTCATCCGCATTCTGGCCCGTGAGGGAGAGGCGGGGCGCCAGGAAAACCATCCGCCCCTTGGAGCCGTGCTCGTCCACGCCCGCCATCTGGGCAAAGCCCCGATGGTATTCCACCGGGGAGAGCCAGGTCTCCAGAAAATCGGCCCCAAAGGAGAAGACCAACCGGGCCTGAGCGAAATCAAAGGTGGGAAGGCGGTTCCGCCCGAAGGCAATGCGTGTGGCCTCCCGGAGGGGTGCCTCGGAGAGACCCTCGTACTCTCTTCGGACTCCTCCCACCACAGAAAGAAAGTCGTCGACGAGATTGGTCAGCGAGGGCCCCATCCTCCCACCGAGGAAGATGTGGTTTCCACTCTCACGAAGCCGCTGGGCCAGTAGTTCCTCGGCTTCCTCCCATCCAATGGGGCTGAAGCCGTCGGCGCCCCGAAGCATGGGCGAGGAGAGACGATCGGGATTATACAAACCCTGGACGGAGGAATACCCACGGGAGCAGAGAGTCCCGCCGGAGATCGGATGATCCGGATTGCCCTCCACTTTCACCACGCGCCCCTCACGGGTCCGGACCCAGACCCCACACCCCGACGGGCATTCCCCACAGACGGAGGTGTACCAGGTGGCCACGCCAGGCGTGATTTCCTCGTCAGGGATCACATAGGGGAGGAGCTTTTCCACCCGCTCGGTGGAACAGCCCAACATGGTGGCTCCGGCGCCACCGGCTCCAATCACTTTGAGGAAATCCCGCCGCTTGATTCCGTCGGTCATGAACTCAAACCTCTGTGAGAATCTGCATAGGTAAGGAGGCGAACCGCATTACCCGGGCAGACTCCAATGCAGGGAGTGGACGAGATCAGTAATGGCAAACCGTGCAGTCGATTGAGGCATCGTTGTCCCTGTGGCACTGTACACACCAGCCCATCCTGAGGGGCTGCTCGACCTCTTCGATCACCTCGATCTCCTCCACCTGCCCATGGCACTCTTGGCATTCCAAAGCCCCGGCATCCTTCGCTACATGCCGCATGTGTGGGAACTTCACATGGTCCGCCACTTTGTAGATTCGTACCCATGGAATGGGCTCACCCCGGTCCCAGTAGTCCCGGAGTTTCTGGACTTCCTCCGGCTTGTTTCTTCCCCGGATGATGATGTGGCAACCCATACAAGAGGAAACCGGCGGCACTCCGGCATCCACCGATCGCTCTGCCGAAAAATGGCAGTACTGGCAGTCGATCTTGAACTCCCCTGCGTGGGTATTGTGGGGAAAGGCGATAGGGTGGACCGTCGTGACAGCCGGCGCCGAGGGAGGAGACTCTCCCTCTTGCGACTGCGCGAAGGCCAGGGTAGCAAAGGCCACGATGCCGCTAACGGCCACGAATTGCCACGGCTTCTTCATTGGCTCAGATCGCCTGAATAGGCCCGAAAATAAACGGCTAGTGCTGGAAAAAAGATTCGATCGAGAAACGGTAGGAGAAGCTAGAGGAGGCCCAAAGGGGTGTCAACGTCAGGGGGGCCGGGGACCCTCAGAGACGCATGGAATCTCTTTCGAGTGGGCACCTCTGAATGAAATTGAGTTCACAAGGTGATTGAGAACCGGCCCTGGCTCTAGTACTCTTACTCTAATGAACGCCTCCGCCAAGAACCCGTCCCCGTCCTCTACGGGGCATCATATGGCGACCATCAGTCATGAGGGTCGTTTTTGGGACGTCTATCTGGAGTTCGAAGACGATCCCCGGCGCCCTGATACCTTCCGGGCCCTCCTCTGTTATTTCCCTGGAGACGCTGGAGACGGCGAGGAAGCGGTTCGAACCACGGTCATCATCATCGAGGACAGCTTCGAGGAGGCCATGCTGAAAGCACGTAGCCTGGAAGACGTCCAGCTTCAGGCCCTGCTACGGTCGGCCCTTCCTTAGAAACCTCTTTTCGCTGAGGCCGCTCAGGCCTCCTTCACCCACCGCCAGAGCTCCGGCAACGTCGGTCGTTTCCCCTGCATGAGGATCCCCACCCGGTAGATTCTCCCGGCAACCCACGCCACACCCAGAACCCCCAGGTAGAGGAATGTCAGGGACGCACCGATCTGCCAAAGGGGAATCGCCCCGGCACCGGCCCGGGCATAGAGAAGGACCGGGCTAAAAAAGGGCACCATGGATGCGACGACCGCCCAGGGGGCGTTCGGGTTCTCCATGATCGGAAGGAGGAATAGAATGGGCCCAATGAGAAGGAAGATGACCGGGAATTGTGCCTGCTGGGCCTCCTCCTCTGTGGAGCACATGGACCCTACCGCTGCATAGAGGGCAGCGTAGAGGAAATACCCGCCCAGGAAGAGGGCCAGGAATAGAGCCAGGAGACCCACTCCGGGCAAAGCCTGAGCGATGGCCTCCGGGTCGACCAGCTCAGGCTGGGCAGCAGCCATCGCCGGCAATCCCAAAGTGAGTGCCAGGCTTCCGCACAGGACCCACACGGCCAACTGGGTCAACCCTACCGATCCCACGCCTATGATCTTGCCCAGCATCAACTCCCAGGGTCGGACCGATGAAATGAGGATCTCTACGATCCTTCCCGTTTTCTCCTCCAAGGCGGCCCGCATCACTGCCGCAGCATACATGAGAACGACCATGTAGAGGAGGAGCGCTCCGGCGAAAGCGCCGATGAACTCAGGCTCATCTTCGGTGGCGCCGACCATTTCCTCATCGAAGATCCGGAGATCCATGGTGCCGCCTCTGAACAAGGCCTCCAGATCGACTTCTGCCCCTACCTCCGCCAGCCGGACCTCCAGGGCTGACTGGACGACCGCTCCCCGCATGGTCATGCCACGGATGGCGCCGGGACCCTGGGGCCCGAAGTAGGTCATATGGCCCCGGGCCAACGCGTCCTCATCCAAAACCATGTACCCGCCCAGATCCCCTTCCAGGGCCTGAACCTTCAAGGAGTCTTCCCACCCAGGGGGCACCACTTTCACCGTGAACCCGGCCTCCTTCAATCGGGGCTCCACACGGCTGGCAAGAAGTCCGGTCTCGTCGATCAGGGCAATGCTTCGCCGCGTCTCCTCCTGTCCCGTCTCATAGAGGATAGGCACGACCGCAGCGCCAATAAAAAAGAGAGGCGCTCCCAAAGTGGAGAACACGAACCATTTGCTCTTCACCCTCTGGAGGTATTCCCTCCTGATCACCGCCCTCAAAGTTCTCATGGGGCCACCTCCCCCCCTCCGCCCCCCCATGGGGTCTCGACAGGCCCTTCGACCTCCGGCTCTCCTGCGTACCGGACGAAGATCTCGTGGAGCCGTGGCTCAACCAGGTCGAACCGATCAATCCGGACTCCTGCGGCGACGCCCCGCCGAAGGATGGCCTGATGGTCGGCGCCTTCTCGGAGCGACAGGTGAATTGCCTCCTCGACCCGCTGGACCCCGGTGACCTCCGGACCCCGAAGCCATCCATCATCTCCCTCGAACTCCACGGCCACCAGCCCCTTCCGCTCCCTCTTTTTCAACTCCTTGAGATCCGCATCCAACACTTTTCGGGCTTTCGAAATCAGGCACACTCGTTCGCACAGACGCTCGGCATGATCCATCAGATGGGTGGAAAAGAGAATCGTGGTCCCCCGGGCCTGAAACTCCCGGACGATCCCCTCCAGAACCTCCTGGTTGATGGGGTCCAGGCCAGTGAATGGCTCGTCCAGGATCAGGAGCTCCGGATCATGCAGGACCGTGCCGATGAACTGGACCTTCTGTTGCATACCTTTGGACAGAGCCTGGGTCCGCTTGTCCGCCCATTCGGTCAGGTCGAGGCGGTCGAGCCACTCCATGGTCCTTCTCAGAGCCTCGCTTCGACCAAGGCCCCGAATCTCTCCCAAAAACACCAGGAGGTCCCGAACCTTCATCTTCCGATACACACCGCGCTCTTCCGGTAGGTAGCCTACACGAGCGTTTCTCCTCACACCTGGAGGACCCCCGAGCACCTCCACCTTCCCCGCGTCGGGGAGGAGAATCCCCATCATGATTCGGAGGGTCGTGGTTTTCCCTGAGCCGTTGGGACCCAACAACCCATAGATCGTCCCTTTGGGAATCTCCAGGTCCAAAGAGGAGACGGCTGTATGCGTCCCAAAGCGCTTCGTGACACCGTCAAGCTTGATGGCGGTTCCGTTCAACCCGGAACTCGACATTAGGGCTCCTCCATGGTAATGGGTCCGGACGCTCCTCCATCCTACGGTCCATCTGACATCCCCCTTCAAAGGGCGTCAAGCTCCCAAACCTAGTGCGGGCCACGGGTAAGAGCTTAGATTGGTTGTTTCTCTGAAACATCTGGGAATTCGGGAGGCTGCATGGCCATTTTCCGGACTTTGTATTACAGCGATGTGACGATCGGGGTGGGGGGGCGGATCACGATCCCACAAGGGATCCGTGACGACCTCCGAATCGATGCGGGTGACACTCTCACGGTCAGGATCGAAGAAGCCCCCAACAACACTCGCCAAATGGTGGTCTGGCGAGCCGACCCACAGCCAGAAAAGTAATCCTCCCAGGGAAAACGGGGGAAACGTGCCAGCGATTGTCAGAGTCGTCGAGGGCGACGTCTCCACATTCGAGGGAGACGCCGTGGTCAATGCGGCGAACAACCACCTCCGAATGGGGACTGGCGTGGCGCAAGCCATCGCCAGCCGGGGCGGCGGCGTCATCCAGGAGGAGTGCGACGAGATCGTTCGCCGGGATGGCCCTCTTGCAGTCGGGGGCGCCGCCATTACCGGTGGAGGACGACTCCGGGCCCGTTACGTCATCCACGCTGCAGCTATGGGAGACCTGCCCGTAACCCCCGAGTCCATCCGGAATGCCACTCGGAGCGCCCTGGATGTGGCAGAGGAAAACGGCATCCTTTCCATCGCCTTCCCGATCCTGGGGACCGGCGTGGGCGGTTTCCCCTTCAGCGAAGCCGCCCGCATCATGGCCGAGGAGATCAAGGACTTCATCAGTACCGGATCACCGTTGGAGACCGTGGTCTTCTACGGGTACACTCCTGACCAAGCGGCTACTCTTCGGCGATACCTTGGCTGAGGACCCCCACTCCTTCCACATCGGTCCACCGAACCAAGTCCTGAAGGGGTCCTGAGCCGTCGTGGTGCCACCATGGCCTGGGCCATGGCACTCCCTCCAGGTCGGAGATCCGGCTGACCCCCAGACGGGCCAGGCCCTCCATGACCTCGGCCCTTCGTCCCCCCAACCCCGCGATCCCCACGGTTTGCAGATAGGGAGCCCACTCCTTCAGTGCCGACAACGCCTCCTGCACCGTGTCCACCGGAAGAACCCTCACGGTTCGGTTCAGGCAGGAGAGCTCGACGACTCCACCCGGAAGGAAGAGCACGGTCCAGGGCGCCCCCTCCCCGCCATGATGGACCACCCCTTCTCCCAGCCCCTCTCCCAGCTCGGCAGCCCCTCGGAGCTGCTGGATGGCGACCCCATCTTCCAGGGAAACCTCACCCGAAGGAAGGGCCGTCTCCACTTCCTGAAACGCCCAGGCCAGGAGGGCAGCCCACTCCTCCGGCTCCACCTTCCCCCCCTTCTCCACAAAAAAGACATGGGGAGACACGCAGCCCTTTTGGTCGAAGAGGGCCACGGACCGCGCGGCATCCAGCGCCACGGACCGCACGGCATCCAGCGCCTTTCCTCCCGGGACCTCCCCGTCCGCCTTCCCTCCCAGTGCCTCCCTTCCCACCAGCCCAAAGCCCATCCGGTGCCTGTAGCTCCGCAAGGGGGTCTGGGGAGGTATGCGCTCACGGACCCATCGGACCGTCTCGTCACTCCCGTAGGTCACCACCAGGTCCGCTTCTCCAAGAACCGTCTCGGTCCGCCCGCCCTCCTCCACCGGCCAGTACAGGACGGCCACGTTCCGTGCCAACTCCGAGTCCTCCTCCTCGAGCCCCTGGGCGAAAACCACCGGCAAGGTGAGATCCCCCAAACCTGGCTTCAAGAGGGCGGCAGACTTCACCAGGAGACCCCTGATCAGGGAAGTCGTGGCGACCCCGGGGACCGTGCCAGCCCCCAGATGGAATGTGAGAGGGAATCCCAGGGCCCGGGTCCTGTCCCCCGTCGGCCCTGGGCGGAAACCCTCCAGCACCGCCGGATCCGAGAACTCAGAACGGACCAGATCCCAAAGGCACTCCCTCATCCAGCCCCTGGCCATCCCTTCCAGGATCGCCTCGGCCATGGGGGAGGAGAACCCGGAATAGGGAGCCAGCGTCTCCAGAACTCTGGCCCTGAGATTGTCCCCCGGATCCAGGAGTCGCCCAGCCACCCGGTCCACGGCATCTACCACGCGGCTCACGGGGAAGGAGACAAGTGTCGCCTCCCTTTCCCGGCGGAGGAGGTCCATGAGCTCCCGGAGGCGGGGCTCAGAAAGAGCCGGATAAAAGAGAGTGGGAAGGCGAGGGGCCTCCAGCGCGGCAACCTCCACCTCCTGGAGGGAGAAGCCGGGAGGAAGGTGCCAGGCACGGAATGGATTCATGATTCCACCCCCCGAGAAGCCAGGAAGTCCTCCATGGCCAGCGAACAACCCCGGGGCTCACTTCCGGAGCTTCTCCCCAGAAGCTGGAATCCGCCCGGGAACTGACGCCCCAGGTCCTCGGTGAGAACCGCGGCCACAGATCCCAGATTCCCAAGGTCCAGGTGGGCCAGGACACCCACTTCACCCGGAGGGAGATCCTTTAATGTCAGAGGATCCAGAACACGGGTGCGAACCCAGGGGGGGGCTCGATGATACCTTTCCGCCAGGCCTGTCGGGGAGGTCATCATTCGTTGATCGTTGGCCCTCTGATCCTTGGCCAAAACCGGCTCGTAGAACTGGGAGAGGAGCTCCGTCATCCCGTACTCGTTCACGATACGCCCTTCCGATACCCCGAAAGCGGCCTCCATGGCCCCGTAAAGATCGGCCCGGAGCAGCTCCCTGCTCCGACCCTTGTAACCCCCGGTCTCCATGATTCGGGAGCCCTCGGGAAGACACGCCCGCCACCCATTCTCCTGCGCCAACTCCATCCACCGGACGAAGGCAAAGGCCGTTCCCGCCACCAAAACCGGATTCCCGCCCCGCTCCGCCGCCTGGAGGGAACGCAGGAAGCTCTTCCCCCGGATCTCGCCCTCCGACCCCAAGAAGAATCCTGATCCTTCTTCGCCCAGAGCCCTGACCACCTCCCCCATCATGAAGCTCAGAGAGGAGTCCGCGGCGGCCTCGGGGGAGGGAAGGAGACATAGGATCGGAAGCCTCTTTCCTCCCTCCGGGAAAAGGTGGGCCTTGAAGTTGGGGAGGAGGCACTCACGGTAGAGGGCCAACTCCATCACATGGTGTTCCCCCCGACCCTCCCGACCCTGGGTCGTGCCACTGGTGCGGAAGACCCGCTCCACATTCTCGAGGTCCCCTGACACCAGCGCCGCCGTCTTGAAGGCCCGGGTGGGCAGGAAGGGAATCTCCTCCCATCGCATCACCCTCTCGGGATCCAACCCCCGACGGATCACGAATCCACCGTACGCCTGATTGGACCGGCATTGAAAACGGAACACCCGGAGGGCCAGATCATTGAAGAGCGGATCGGGGAGCGGCTCATCCACACCTCGGCGGAAAATCTCCAGGAGTTCCTTGGCCAGCTCCTGAAAGGTCACGACCCGCCCCCACGTATGGGTCGGCCGGCCAGCTCCCCTGTCATCGCCCCCTCCCGAACCGTCACCACCCCGTTCACCACCACCGTGCTGATGCCCGTGGGGTACTGGCGGGGATCCGTGAAAGTGGCTTCGTCCCGAACGGTGTCGGGGTCGAAAGCCACCAGGTCAGCATAGGCTCCAGGCCGGATCACACCACGATCGGAGAGCCGGATCTTCTTCGCCGGAAGACCGGTCATCTTGTGGATGGCCGTTTCCAGCGACATGACCTTCTTCTCCCGGACGTAGTAGCCCAGAACTCGGGGGAAGGTCCCGTAGGATCGGGGGTGAGGAGAGCCAGAAGCCGAGGGAGCGTAGACCGAGCCGTCGGAACAGATCATGCCCAAAGGGTGAGAGAGGATCCGAGCCGTGTTCTCCTCCGACATGCCAAACCCGATCATCCCCACGCTACCCCCCTCCTCGAGCAGCAACCTCAGCGTCAACTCGAAGGGATCTTCTCCCCTCTCCCGTGCAGCCTCACCCAATCGACGCCCGCGAATCCATGCATTCCCCGAGCTTCGGGTGCTTGTGATCTGGACCGAATCCCAAGATCCCAATTGAGCGATCTTTGCCCGGCAATAGGCCTCCAGGGCCGGCCGCTCCTGGGGGTCCCGGAGGCGGCCCAGAAAGGCATCGGTCCCTCCGGCCCTGGACCGGCTGGGGAAGAGGTTGGAAAGCCCGGTGGAGTACGCCACGTAGGGATACCGGTCGAAGTGGACATCCACCCCGGTCTCCCGGGCCTCCTCGATCAACTCCAGAATGACCGGGACCTTCCACCAATTCCTTTCCCCCTGTGCCTTCAGGTGAGAGATCTGGATCGGGACTCCTGCCACTCTCCCCACATGGAGCGCCTCCTCCACCGCCCCCAGCACTCCGTCGTCCTCGTTCCTCATATGGGAGGCATAGGGGTAACCCGTCCCCCGGAGGGCTTGGGCAAGCTCCACCAGCTCTTCTTTGGAGGCGAAGCCGGAAGGGGTGTATTCCAACCCGGAGGAAAAACCCACGGCCCCCTGGGCCAGGGCCTGGGCAACCAGCCCTCTCATCCGCGCCAGCTCCTCAGTCGTGGCCGGTCGGTCCTCGTTCCCCACCACCAGGCTCCTGATGGTCCCGTGCCCCACAAAGCTGGCGGCATTCACGGAGGGTGGAATCTCTTCCAAGGCCCTGAAGAACCCTCCCAGTTCCCGGAGGTCCACCTCGACTCCGTACACTTTTCGATACCGATCCTGGGCTTCCTGGGCCATATCCTCGCTGTAAGGACCCGGGGATGAGCCGCACTGCCCTCCCACCTCCAGGGTGATTCCCTGAAGGACCCGGTTTTCGGCCCGGGGGACGTCGAGAAGGGGGCGGTCGGCATGAGTGTGGATGTCGATGAATCCCGGCGCGAGGGCCTGTCCTGCCAGGTCGATCTCGATAGCACCTCTTTCCGGAACCCGGCCGATCGCCAGGATCCGGTCCCCCACCACGGCCACATCAGCTTCGATTCCGGGAGCCCCGGTACCGTCGAAGACGTGGGCCCGCCGTAGAACAAGATCCGGAGCCCGCCACCACGAGAAGCCCCTGACCCCTGAGAGGGAAGTGATACTCAAAGCCGCTCCAGCCTGGAGAAACCCCCGGCGGTCCATCCGTTTCATGCTCCTGCTCCTTCCTCCATGGTCTCGTTCAAGTCCCCGGTCCGACGCCCCTCATCCGCCCGGCGGTCACCCTGAAGAACGCCGGATGCGGCCCGGTTCCAGGCCGCCGGTTTCGAGAATCTTCGCCTCCAGGCGCAGCCCCTCCTCCTCGAGGAAATCCAAAATGGCGCCCAACTGGCTCCGCACAGCCTCATACTCCTCCGCGGGAAAATCTTCCCCCTCGGCATGTCGAATGGCTCCATCGAGAGCGTCCAGCTCCCGGACCCCTTTCTCCACAGATCTACGAAGCCGGTTCAGGGCCTTTCGAGCTTCTCTCTCAACAGATTCCACGGGTATGGCACTCCGATTCGAATGAAGGAAGATCAATGACAAGATGTTCAGCGGCGGGGAGGGCGGCAATGTGATGGTGGGTCTTGCGACAAACACCCCTTTGACGGAACCCTGAGGGGTCCCGGGGGAAACAGTCCGGGAACGGAAGCCGAACCAGAAACGGAAGCCCGAAAAAGAGACCACCATGGATCCCATCGATATCGCTGTTGTTGGAGCAGGGCCCTGCGGCATCGCCGTCGGGGTAGCCGCACGGGAGCAGAATCTGAGAGCTGTGCTCTTCGACAAAGGATGCGTTGCCGCGTCCCTGGTGAACTACCCCTACTACATGCGCTTCTTCTCTACCTCCGACCGCCTGGAAGTGGGGGGGGTACCCTTCGCCATCCCGGAAAAGAACCCCAGCCGCCAAGAAGCCCTGGTCTACTATCGACGCGTTGCCGAACACTTCGACCTGGACATCCGACAGTATGAGGCGGTGGAGTCTGTCTCTGGTGCGGAGGGGTCCTTCATCCTGAAAACCCGGAAGATGTCCGGCCAGGAGAGAGAATACGAGGCCATGAGGGTCGTTATGGCCACCGGAGGCTTTCATACTCCGAACATGCTCGAGGTCCCGGGAGAAGACCTTCCCAAGGTCCTCCACTACTACATGGAGCCCCACCCCTTCTTCGGCCAGGACGTCCTCGTCGTTGGGGGAAGCAACTCAGCGGTGGAAGCGTCCCTCGAGCTCTTCAGGAGCGGTGCCCGGGTCACCCTGGTTCACTTCCTGGACAAGCTGGACAGGGGAGTGAAACCCTGGGTCGTCCCCGATATCACGAATCGACTCGAACAAGGGGACATCGGAGTCTACTGGGGACACCGGGTGGTGGAGATCACTCCGGAGTCCGTCCTTCTGAGGGACGAGGGAACGGGGGAGTTGACTGAGCTTACGAACGATTGGGTGCTGGCGTTGACCGGTTGGCGGCCCAATCCGACGCTGCTCCGGGAGCTCGGCGTGGAGATCGACGAAACGACAGGAATTCCGGCCCACGATCCCCATACCATGGAGACCAGCGTGCCCGGGGTGTTCATCGCAGGAGTACTGGCGGCCGGGAACAACGCCAACAAGATCTTCATCGAGAACGGCCGGGCCCATGGAGGCCAGATCGTCAGTGCCGTCACTGAGGGTGGGTGAGGTTCCTCTAGTCCAGGATCCAACCCTCGTCACACAAAGCCCTGGCCTGGGCCCCAGGGCCCCCCGCGCCACCCACCCGGACCTCCGCCCCCGGCTCCACCCCCCGCCGCAGATAGCCCAAGGCGGTGGTCTGGCCGAAGGCCGGTGAGGCCACGGCGCTGGTGATCCAGCCGACGCTCTTCTCTCGGCCCGCTTGGAACAGCTCCTGGCCGGACGCCGGTACGGGAGCCTCTCCCAGCAGGAAGCCACGCAGCTCCTTGTTCACCTGCCCCCGATCCCGGATCCGGATGATGACCTC
>JAUXEE010000123.1 GCA_030618065.1 Gemmatimonadota bacterium | reverse complement strand
GTCCTTCCCTACGCCCCGAAGCAGAAGTCCCGCGTTGTCACCGGCTCGACCCTGATCCAGGATCTTGCGGAACATCTCCACCCCCGTTACCACCGATTTCCGGTCCCGGTCCATCCCCACGATCTCCACTTCCTCACCCATGTTGATCACACCACGCTCGATCCGCCCCGTCGCCACCGTCCCTCGTCCCGTGATACTGAAGACATCCTCCACCGGCATCAGGAACGGCTTGTCGATTTCCCGCTTCGGCTCCGGGATGTAGCTGTCGATGGCGTCCATCAGATCATCGATGCACTTCGTATTCTCCGTCTCCGGCTCCCCGTCATCCAGAGCCTTCAACGCGCTCCCCATCACCACCGGTAGATCGTCCCCGGGGAAACCGTACTCACTCAACAGCTCCCGAACCTCCAACTCCACCAGCTCCAGGAGCTCCTCGTCGTCCACCATGTCCACCTTGTTCAGGAAGACCACGATGTAGGGCACGTTCACCTGACGAGCCAACAGGATGTGCTCCCGCGTCTGGGGCATCGGACCGTCCGCCGCACTCACCAACAGGATCGCCCCATCCATCTGGGCCGCTCCCGTGATCATGTTCTTCACGTAGTCCGCGTGCCCGGGGCAGTCCACGTGGGCATAGTGACGGTTCTCCGTCTCGTACTCCACGTGGGCCGTGGCAATCGTGATCCCCCGCTCCCGCTCCTCCGGAGCTTTGTCGATCTGATCGAACGTGATGAAGTCCGCCAATCCCCGCTTGGACTGCACCTCCGTGATCGCTGCCGTCAACGTCGTCTTCCCATGGTCCACATGACCAATCGTTCCCACGTTTACGTGCGGCTTCGTCCGCTCAAATTTTGCCTTGCCCATCGCTCTTCCCTCGTACGGTTTTGGCTGTCGCCAGCCGCTTTGCTTGGAAACCCCGCTCAGCCCCCGGCGGTCACGATCTCGTCGACCTTGCTTTGGGGCACTTCGTCGTAATGAGAAAACTGCATCGTGTACACCGCCCGCCCCTGGCTCAGGGACCGGAGGGTGGTGGCATAGCCAAACATCTCGCCCAGGGGCACGGACGCCCCAATGACCTGGGCATCGCCCCGATCCGTCATCCCTCCCACTCGGCCACGCCGGGAGGTTAGATCGCCCATGAGATCACCCAGGTAATCGGAAGGGGTCACCACCTCCACATCCATGATGGGCTCCAGGAGAACCGGCTTGGAACGCCTGACCCCTTCTTTTAAAGCCATGGACCCAGCGATTCTGAAGGCCATTTCGGAAGAGTCCACGTCGTGATAGGAGCCGTCCACGAGCTCCACCTTCACATCGATGACGGGGAAGCCAGCCACGACTCCGGTCTGCAGAGCATCCTTCACCCCCTTCTCCACAGAACTGATGTACTCCCTGGGAATGGACCCGCCCCGGATCTTGTCCTCGAAAAGGAAGCCGACCCCGATCTCCGTCGGCTTGATGTTGATAACCACATGCCCATATTGACCGCGGCCACCCGTCTGCCGAACGAACCTCCCCTCCACCTCCTCCGTCGCCACCCGTATGGTCTCCCGGTAGGAGATCTGGGGACGCCCGACATTCGCATCAACTCCGAACTCTCGGCGGAGGCGGTCCACCAAAACCTCCAGGTGAAGCTCCCCCATGCCGCTGATGATGGTCTGTCCTGTTTCCTCGTCGGTGTGGACCCTGAAGGTGGGGTCCTCGTCAGCCAGCTTCCCGAGGCCGGTAGCGAGTTTGTCCTGATCTGCTTTGGTCTTGGGCTCTATGGCCACAGCTATCACAGGTTCCGGAAACTTCATGGCCTCCAGAATGATGGGATGGGCGGGGTCACAGAGGGTGTCGCCCGTCCGTACGGTCTTGAGCCCGATGGCCGCCGCGATGTCACCGGCGAACACCTCATCCCGCTCCTCCCGCTTGTTGGCGTGCATCTGGAGGATGCGGCCGACTCTTTCCTTCCGGCCTTTTGTGGCATTCATCACGTGAGTGCCGGCGGGAATAGAGCCCGAATAGACGCGGAAAAAGGTCAGCTTCCCCACGTAGGGGTCCGTCATGATCTTGAAGGCCAATGCGCTGAAGGGCGCATCGTCTTCGGCCTCCCGATCCTCCCGGGTCTCATTGTTGTGCGGCAGGTGGCCCTGGATCGCCGGAACGTCCATTGGAGACGGGAGATAGTCGATGACGCCATCGAGGAGGGCCTGAACACCCTTGTTCTTGAAGGCGGATCCACAGAAGACGGGGAAAATCTCACCGGAGATGGTGGCTTCCCGGATGGCCTCACGAAGCTCCTCCTCCGTGGGTTCGTCTCCTCCCAGATACCTTTCCAGGAGAGCGTCGTCGTGCTCCACGGCCGCTTCCACCAAATGGTGGCGGAGGTCGTCCACCTTGGCCTTCAAGGAGTCGGGGATCTCGGTTTCGATGAACCTGGATCCCAGGTCATCCTCGTACACGGTGGCTTTCATGGCGACGAGGTCGATCACACCCGTGAAAAGATCGCCGGACCCAAGAGGGTACTGGACCGGGTAGGCGTTGGCCCCCAACCGATCCCGGACCATGCTCACGACGTTCTCGAAGTCGGCCCCGGTCCGATCCATCTTGTTGACGAAGGCGATTCGAGGAACACCGTAGCGGTCGGCTTGCCTCCATACCGTCTCAGACTGGGGCTCCACACCCCCAACGGCACAGAAAACAGCAACGGCCCCATCCAGAACTCGGAGGGACCGTTCTACCTCGGCCGTGAAATCCACGTGCCCCGGCGTATCGATGATATTAATTCGAAAATCGACGCCGTTCCGGAGCCAATGAGCCGTGGTCGCCGCAGAAGTGATAGTGATCCCCCGCTCCTGCTCCTGCTCCATCCAGTCCATGGTGGCCGCGCCATCATGGACCTCGCCCATCCGATGGACCCGGCCCGTATAGAACAGGATCCGCTCGGTGGTCGTGGTCTTACCAGCATCAATGTGGGCCATGATGCCGATATTCCGGAGCATAGGAAGTGGGGTAATCCTGGGCATCGCCTAACGGTCTCTTCTCTCTTCTCTTTCGCCTTGAAATTTCAACAAACAAAAAAGGAACGTCGAAACAAGTTGGGCAGGCTTTCCTGCCGCGGTCTCTCTCTATCTACTGGTCAAGACCGCGGGATTCGGCAGCCTGGGAGGACGCTGGGGAATCGCTCCCCCGGGGTCTCGTCGGCCCCTCCTGTTTCGGCGCTCCTGAGAAACTGTCAGGAGGCCCGCCTCTGGCCTATTCGGCCAAAGACCCGGTCCAGTCCTGTTTTACCAGCGGTAGTGTGCGAACGCCTTGTTTGCCTCCGCCATCCGATGAGTGTCTTCCTTCTTCTTCACCGTCGATCCTTCCCCACGACTGGCTGCCATAAACTCTGCGGCCAACCGCTCGGCCATGGTTTTCTCTCCCCGCTGCCTGGCAAATCCGATAATCCACCGGACGGCCAAAGCGTTGCGTCTTTCGGGGCGAACCTCGATGGGTATCTGATACGTGGCCCCTCCCACCCGCCGGCTCTTTACCTCCAGAGCCGGTTTGGCGTTGGTGAGAGCCGTACGAAACACGTTGAGGCCTGGCTGGCCCGATCTTTCTTCCACCATGTCCAAAGCATCGTAGAAGATCTTCTCAGCCAGGGATTTCTTCCCGTCCAGCATGAGGGCGTTGATGAATTTCGTGACGGTGGTGGACTCGAAGCGGGGGTCCGCCTGTGTCTCTCTCCGTTCAGCCCTGGTGCGACGACTCATGAACTCTCGCTAGCCTTCGTTGGCGGCCCTACTTAGGCCGCTTGGCTCCGTATTTGGATCGACCCTGCCTCCGCTCCGTAACCCCTGACGTGTCCAGCGTGCCCCGGATGATGTGATACCGGACACCCGGGAGGTCCTTCACCCGCCCTCCCCGGATGAGCACGATGGAGTGCTCCTGGAGGTTGTGACCTTCCCCTCCGATGTAGGAGGTGACCTCAAACCCATTGGTCAACCGGACACGGGCCACCTTTCGAAGGGCCGAGTTCGGCTCCGTCGGAGCGGTGGTGTAAACCCGAGTGCAGACCTCTCGCCTTTGGGGGTTTTTCTGCAGAGCCGGGGCCTTGTTCTTCTTCTGAACGGCCTTTCGGCCCTTCCGAACAAGTTGGTTGATGGTCGGCATACGCTCCGGGCTTTCGACGTCAAAAAAACGCCCTGGTGGGCGTAGGGTTTTCGGGCTCCCAGCCTCATGCCGGGAAAAAGCCGCAGTAGAGACCTGATAAGCTAAAAGAGGCTTATTGAGGTGTCAACGGGAAGGGCAGGCAAAACGGGCGCGTCACGAAAGACGCGCCCGCTGACCAGCGATCCAACCCCACCCTCGGTAGCCTCAGAGGGCACCAGAGTCCTTCTTCCTGCCCTCCGCCGCCTACTCGGTGGATTCGGCAGCCAGCCCGGGAATCAGCTCCTCGGTCTGGGCCAGAGGCAGGATCTCCTCGTCATAGAAGTCCTGCTCCACCACGAACTCTATGTCATGGTAGCGGTGAATGCCGCTTCCGGCGGGAATCAGGTGACCGATGATGATGTTCTCCTTCAATCCCTTCAGGTCGTCCCGAGCGCCCCGGACGGCGGCGTCGGTGAGGACCCGGGTGGTCTCCTGGAAGGAAGCCGCGGAGATGAAGGACTCCGTCGTCAGGCTGGCCTTTGTGATCCCCAGGAGCAGGGGCTCGGAACGAGCCGCCTTTTCTCCCCCGGCGATGACCTTCTGGTTCACCTCCCGGAACTCCACCCGGTCGATGTGGTCACCCTCCAGGAACTGCGTGTCTCCCGGATCCGTAACCCGGACCTTCTGGAGCATCTGGCGAACGATGACACCGATGTGCTTGTCGTTGATCTTCACGCCCTGGAGGCGGTACACCTCCTGGATTTCGTTCAGGAGGTACTCCTGGACGGCACGTGGGCCCTTGATCTTCAGGATGTCATGGGGGTTGATGGGACCCTCACTGAGTCGATCCCCGGCCCGGACATGGTCGCCCTCGTGGACCCGAAGGTGCTTCCCGACAGGAATCTCATAGACCCTGGGATCGCCGCTTTCCGGCTCCACGATGATTTCACGCTTCCCTCGCTTGACCTCACCAAAGGAAACGGTGCCGTCCACCTCGGTGATCACCGCTGGGTCCTTCGGCCGCCGCGCCTCGAAGAGCTCAGCCACCCGGGGCAGACCACCGGTGATGTCGCGGGTCTTGTAGACCTCTCTACTGATCTTGGCCAGGGTGTCCCCCGGGGCGACCTCGGCTCCATCCCGCACGATGAGCTGGGCACCCACCGGAAGGATGAACTCCCGAAGTTTGTCCCCAGCCTTCTTTCCTCTGGTCTTTTTCCGAATCTGTACCGAGGGATGGAGTTTTTTCTCCCGGTCCTCGATGATGGTCATCTGCCGGCGGCCCGTAGACTCGTCCAACTCCTCACGCATCGTCCGTTCTTCCTGGATGTCCTGGAAGGCGATGATCCCTGCGGAGTCGGCGACGATGGGCTCCGAATACGGATCCCATGAGAAGAGAAGGTCCCCGGCTTCGATCTCCTGACCTGCCTCAACGTCCAGGGTGGCGCCGTAAGGCACGGACAACCTGCTCCGTACCTGCCCCCCCTCTGTCTTCAGAAGGATCTGGCCCTCACGGGACGTCACAATCCGGGAATCGTCGGAGCTCTCGACGAACGTCACCCTCTCCAGGGCGATGGTCCCGTGGATCTTGGACTTCCGCTGGGTCTGGGCTGCGATACGGGCAGCGGTTCCACCGATGTGGAAGGTCCGCAGCGTCAACTGGGTCCCGGGCTCACCGATGGACTGGGCGGCGAGAATCCCGACCGCTTCCCCGGTGTCCACCATCTGCATGGTAGCCAGGTTCCTGCCATAACACTGACGGCAGAGTCCCGGTTTCGCCTCACAGGTGAGGACCGACCGAATCTTCACCGCCTGAATGCCGGCATCCTCGATGGCGTCGGCAGCATCACTCTCGATTAGACCTCCAGCCTCCACCAGGAGCTCCCCGTCGATGGGGTCGTAGACGTCTTCCAGAGCCACGTTCCCGACGATCCGGTCCCGGAGGGGCTCGATGATGTCCTCCCCCTCCTTCAGGGCGGTCTGCTCCAGTCCGAGGATGGTCCCACAATCTTCCTGGGTGACCGTGAGATCCTGGGCCACGTCCACCAATCGTCGGGTCAGGTACCCAGCGTCAGCAGTCTTCAGCGCAGTGTCGGCGAGACCTTTCCGGGCACCGTGGGTGGAGATGAAGTACTCCACTACCGTGAGGCCCTCCCGGAAGTTGGATTTGATGGGACTCTCGATGATCTCACCGATGCCCCCGGTGAGTTTTTTCTGAGGCTTGGCCATCAGGCCCCGCATACCGGCTAGCTGCCGCATCTGGTCCAGGTTACCCCGGGCCCCAGAGGTCATCATCATATAAACGGGGTTGAACCCGTTCTTGGAGCGCTCCAGATGGCGGACCATGGCATCCGCCACGTCGTTGTTGGCATGGGTCCAGGTGTCGATGATC
>JAUXEE010000149.1 GCA_030618065.1 Gemmatimonadota bacterium | reverse complement strand
CTCCCCCACGACCAGGTGCAGGAGAGGGTGGAAGCCACCCTGAGGGCGTTGGCTCGGGGCGAGCCGGCCATCTTCGAGGCCACCTTTGCCGAAGACGGGATCATGGTGGTCGTGGACATCCTGGCCCGGGAGGCCGAAAGCCACACCCTCATCGAGGTCAAGTCCTCCTCCTCCATCAAGACACACCACCTATGGGACGCCGCTGTCCAGGCCTACGCCTTGCGGCGGGCCGGTGTGGACGTGGACACGGTGGAGATCATGCACCTGAACGATGCATGCCGGTTCCCGGAACTGGATGGTTTGTTCGTGAGGGAGGCGATCTCCGGGCGGGTCCGGAGCCTCTACCCCCAGATCTCCAGCCTTATCCTCGCCCAGGCCTCCATGCTGGAGGGTCCCCTCCCCGAGGTGGAGGTAGGGAAGCACTGCGACGAGCCCCATGTATGCCCGTTCAAGACTCGCTGCTGGCCTGCTCTTCCCAGGCATCATGTGGAGACCTTTCACGCCCTGCGGCGGGAGAAGTCGGCGCAGCTCGACTCCCAAGGCTTTACGCTGGTGGAGGAGGTGCCGGAGTCCTTCCCCCTCACCACCATCCAGCAGCGCCAGCGGCGGTCCGTGATCGAGGGGGAACTCCAGGTGGAGGGCGACCTTGCCGGGGTCCTGGCCTCCTTCCGAGGGCGGGTGGCCTACCTGGACTTTGAGACCGTCAGGCCAGCCATCCCAGTGTGGGAGGGCTTCGGTCCCTGGCATCCTCATCCGGTCCAGTTCAGTTGCCACGTCGCATCACCCGACGGCGACCTGGAGCACGTGGAGTGGCTGGCTGACGGACCCGACGACTCCCGGGTCGTCATGGCCCAGGCGCTGGTGGAGGCCCTGGAAGGTGTGGATGCGGTGGTGGTGTACAACGCGGCGTTCGTGAAGAAGTGCCTGGAAGTCATCGCTGCCCCCACCCCGGAACAGGCCCCGGAGATCCAGGCCATCGCCTCCAAGCTCCACGATCTCCTTCCCGTTGTCCGGGACCACGTATACCACCCGGACTTCCTGGGAAGCTTCAGCCTGGAGGCTGTGCTTCCGGCTCTGGTGCCCGAACTCAGCCATAAGTCCCTGGAAGCCTCGAAAGGACAAACGGCCAGCGCCCTTCTCCACCGCCTCCTATTCCTGGGGGAGCCTGGAAAACCCGCTCAGCGCAAAGCTCTGCGCCGGAGCCTCCTGGATCACTGCGCTATGGACACCCAGGCGCTGGTGCGCCTCAAGGAACGGCTGGACGGTCTGGCCGGGGATTAGCTAGCAGGTCTCCTCTCAGCGCCTCAGTGAGCCAGGGGAATCCCTGTCCGCCAAAGACCCATACGCGAACAGAGCCGGTGTTCCCCCGGTGTGCATGAAGATTGCCGGCCGGCCCTCGAACGCCCCGCTTCGGGCCAGGCTGAGCATTCCAGCCAAGGCCTTCCCAGTGTAGACGGGATCGGCCAGGAGGCCTTCCCGCCTTGCGGCCATTCGGATCGCCTCCTCCGACTCACGAGTGGATTGGCCATACCCGGCTCCGAGGTGCCGGTCGGTGACCCTTACGTCTCCGGGGCCCACCAGGCCCCGGAGGTCCAGAAGTTGTTCCACGGCCTGGGCACACTGGAGCACTCGTGCCCCCTGCGCCTCAGCCCGGCGTCGGACACAGACCCCATGGACCTGGATATCCCCCCGTCCCTGTGCGTGAAGACCGACCAGGAGACCCGCGTGCGTCTGGGCACTCCCGCTGGCCACCACGACCGACCTGAAGTCGATGTTCTTGTCGGAAGCTTGCTCGAGAAGCTCTCCAGCAGCCTCTACATACCCCAGGGCACCGAGAGGAGGGTGATCAGGAGACAGATGGATCACATACGGACACTCTCCTTGGGCCGTCAGCTCCTCAGCCAAACTGTCCAAGGAACGGTCTGCCCCGGACTCGTCTTCGCCCTCCGGATAGGTGTGGATTTCCGCGCCAAACAGACGATCGAGGAGGACATTCCCCGACCGTTGGTATTCAGATGGCATGCCCCTCACCCGATCCTCGAGCTGGATCACACAACGAAGGCCGAGCTTGGCTGCGGCTGCGGCTGTGCACCTGGCGTAATTCGATTGGACAGCACCTGTGATGAGGACCACGGAAGCGCTCCGGGCAATGGCTTCGCCGAGATAGAACTCCAGCTGGCGGACCTTGTTACCGCCCATTGCGAGACCGGTGCAATCGTCTCGCTTCACGAAGAGACCTTCCACGCCGACGGCCTGAGAGAGGTTGGGCATGGGCTCCAGAGGAGTCGGGCGGTGGGCCAGCGCAACCCGAGGGAATCCGGTGAGACCTTCCAGCGTCATGAAAAGAGAGTGTCGAAGAGAACATAGGCGCCGGTCCCGGCGACGAGCATCAGCACGAATCTGCGGAACGCCGCCTCGCTGACCTGTCTTGCGACCACGTGGCCCAATAGCGCTCCAACCGCTGCGAAGGGCACCAGGAGTCCGGCAGTGATCCAAACCCCGCCACTCACGCCCACCGCCACGGTCTGGAGAATCAAGGACGCTCCATAGGACACCGCGAAGAAGGTGAGCAAGATGGCGCGTGTAGCATCCTTCCCGGCGCCCACCGCCGTCAGATAGAGCACGACCGGGGGTCCAGGCATTCCCAAGGCCGTGGTCATGGCTCCTGCGAGTGCACCGATACCGACGGCGGAAGGGGTCCTGAAGAGTGGCGCCTCGTCAGAGTTGCCCTCTGCGTCCCGTCTCAAAAAGACCGATGCAGCCACGAAGATGAGGATAGTGACGGCCGCCGCGACCTTCAACCGGTCGACATCGGCGTTCTGAAATGCCATCAACCCCAGGGGGAAGCCGAAGAAGGCCCCCATCACCAGCCGAATCCAAAGGGCCCTGTTTACCTTTTGCCAGAGTCTCCCGATCAGCGCAACAGAGATGGTGAGATTGACGACGATCAGCAACTGAACCGCGTCACCGGACTGGATGATCAGCAGAAAGAACGACACGGCGAGAAGTGTGAACCCAAAGCCCACTGCACCTTGGACTACGGCCGCGACGAGAGTGACACCCGCTAGCTGAACCAACGCAAGCGTTTCGGGGGTCCCGATGGGCACTCTCCTTCCTGGGTGAGACGTAGGTCAAATTGCCTGGGGCTGCCACGACGAGGCAATTAATCTAATGCCCATCCCCCTCGGTCGTCCGCGGCCTCCTCCTTGCCAGTCCCGGTAGTGAGGGAGAGATCTCCGCAGCTCAGTCGAGCTACATCAGGCTGATGGATTCGGGAAGCTCAGCACCGATTTTGGCAATCTCATCGTCACTCAGGCGAAAGTCCATCGCTCCCACGAAGCCGTCTACCTGATCAGCGCTTCGGGCGCCTACGATGGCTCCCGTCACAGCCGAATGGCGGAGCGTCCATGCGACGGCTACCTCGGCAGGGGATCGACCATGGCCATCACCGATCTCTCGCAGCGTTTCAACGAGATCGAGGATGCGTGAGAAAAAAGGATCCTGGAACGCTGGGGAATTCATCTGTACGCGCCAGTCGGTGGGTGGGAGCGCCGCGACCCGCTCTTTGGTCCACCGGCCGGTAAGGAGTCCGTTCTGCATGGTTGAATACGGGATCACCCCGATCTTGTTCTCCTCGCAGAACGGCAGGATCTCATCCTCGATCTGACGCATGAGCATGGAGTAGGGTGGTTGTAGGGATGTGATGTGCGTGATTCCGTGGGCTCGTTCCATCTGTGACGCATCGAAGTTGGACACACCGATATGCCGGATCTTTCCCTCGGCCTTCAGGTCGGCCAGAGCGGTCCAACCTTCTTCAAGGTCGGGGTCGGGTGCCCCAATAGGCCAGGAGGGCCGGTGGATCTGGCAGAGGTCCAGGACATCCACATCCAATCGCTGAAGGCTGTCCTCTACCTCTTTTCGAATCGAGTCCCCCTTCAAGCTGTGTCCGACGTTCTTCTCCTCGTCCCAAACGATGCTGCACTTGGTGAAGACGAGGGGTCGGTTTGCGCTGCCCATCTCCTTTAGCGCTTGAGTCACGACCTTCTCCGAGTGACCCATCCCGTAGATGGGTGCGGTGTCGATCCAGTTGATGCCCCGCTCAACGCTCCGATGGATGGCGGCAACGGACTCGGCGTCATCCTGTGGACCCCAGCCGAAGACCCCGTCGCCTCCCATGGCCCAGGCCCCCAGGCCGATGGGTGAGATCTGTAGATCCGAGTTTCCTAGAGGTGTCAGTCTCATGTCGATCTCCTTTGTGGGCATTCCGGCTGCTTCCGACTACTCAAACGCTTCCGGACCGGAAACTGGTTGGTGCTTCAGAGGTGGAGGATTGATGACCCGACTGGATAGTACCACGTCCACAGATGGGTCGGGAAGGGGGATGCCCCAGGCCTACCGCCTCCCCATTTCAAACCTCCAGAGTGGCATTAGGATGAAGGTCGGGAGATCCCAGGCGTCCACCCTCCCCTGCCTCGACTTGGCTGACAGCCCGTCCTTGCCAGATGAAGTAGATCACGGGTATCACCACCAGAGTCAGGACGGTTGCCGACAACATCCCTCCCACCATGGGGGCAGCGATGCGTTTCATGACGCTGGCACCGGTTCCGTGACCCCAGAGGATGGGAAGAAGCCCCCCGATGATAGCTGTGACGGTCATCACCTTGGGCCGAACTCTCATGACCGCGCCCTCCATGACCGCTTCGTATAGGGCTTCGAGTGTCGTTCGTCCAGTTCGGATCCGGTCGTCCCAGGAGTGGTTCAGGTACAAGAGCATGATCACGGCGGTCTCGGCCGCGACCCCGGTCAGGGCAATGAAGCCGACTCCCGTGGCGACGGACCAGTTGTACCCTAGAAACGCCATGATGAGGACTCCCCCCACCAAGGCGAAGGGCAGGGACCCCATTACGATAAGGGTTTCTCCAATCCTGCCGAAGTTCAGGAAAAGGAGCACAAAGATGATCAGAATGGTGGCCGGCACCACTAGCTGCAAACGTGCCTGGGCCCGTTGCATGAACTCGTATTGTCCGGACCATTGGATGGTGTAGCCCGGAGGGAGGGTAACCATGGCATCCACCATCTCCTGGGCAGCCCGTACGTATCCACCCAGGTCAGAAGACTCCACGTCCACGAACACCCATGCGGTGGGGAAGGCTCCCTCCGTTTTGATGGACATAGGGCCTTTGGCCACTTCGATGGTGGCGATCTGGCCCAGGGGGATCTGAGCAGTGGAGTTCGACATTCCCGTGCTCATGGCCGCCCCGCCGGTGGGTTGGGTACCCCGCATTTGCTTCACCGGAATCAGGATCTCCGCCAGCTTCTCAGGCTGATCCCGAAGCTCCTGGGGGTACCGGACACGAACCCCGTACCGCTCTCGGCCCTCCACGGTCTGCGTGATCTCCATCCCGCCTATGGCCGACGCGATAACCATGTTGGCGTCCTGGATGTTCACTCCGTACCGGGCTGCCGCGTCCCGGTCGACTTCGATGTTCAGGTAGCTCCCGCCCAAGGGACGCTCGGACACCGCCGACCGGGTATCGGGCACCATGGCCACGGCGTTCTCCACTTCCTTTCCTAGCCGCTCCAGTACCTCCAAATCGGGGCCGAAGATCTTGATCCCCACCGGGGTCCGGATCCCCGTGGCCAGCATGTCGATGCGGCCCTTGATGGGCATGGTCCAGGAGTTGGGAATCCCCGTGACCCTGACGGCCTCATCCATCTCGGCCATGAGGCGCTCCCAGGTCATTCCCTCCCGCCATTCCTCCTCGGGCTTCAGGACGATGGTGGTTTCGAACATGGCCAAGGGTGCCGGGTCCGTGGCGGTGTTTGCCCGGCCGGCCTTCCCGAAGACCGACTCAACCTCCGGGAAGGTGGCCAGGATACTGTCCT
>JAUXEE010000169.1 GCA_030618065.1 Gemmatimonadota bacterium | reverse complement strand
TGTCAACCGATCCAGATCCACTCCGTTGGGAACCACGGCGATGTGCTGACCTGTCATGCCCCGCTCTCTGAGGTCCGCGGCGGTGCTCTCCGACACCGCTATGGTCGGGAGAGCCCCATAGACCCTTGGGATGGGCCGCTCCAGGAGCCAAGTGGCCGCTGCCACAGGGATGGAAGCTTCGTGGAAAGCCGTTGTCCCGAACAGATGATGAACCAGGAGGACCACGGGGGTTCGGGTCCAGAACGGCATGAACACGGGCACCTTGTTCAGGTCCTCCACCACCACGTGGAATGCGTCCAGGTCCATGGCCCGCTCGAGGTAGAGTGGAAGTCGGAGACCAAAAGTCATTCGACTCCCGACCCGGTGAACCTCCATCCCGTCCAGGGTCTCCCGGGAAAGCCCCCCCGGGAACCCAGAGGAGATGAGAGTGATGTCGTGGTCCCACCCGGCCAGCCGGCCGAACACCTCGTGGAGATGCGTCTCGGCTCCCCCGGCCCGCGGATTTCGCCGATCCAACCAGTTGACGACAAGAATCTTCAGGGGCGCACCCCCCTTCCCGATCAGGCTTCTGGCCCCCGGAGTTCGGGACGTTTATAGAGGGCGTCCAGAACCCCGTTCACGAATCTGGGAGAGTCCCTGCCGCCGTAGGCTTCGGCCATGTGGATCCCCTCCTGGATGGAGACCTTCGGAGGGATTTCATCCAAAAAGAGAAGCTCTGTCGCGGCAAGGCGGAGAATGGATCGATCCATCACGGAGAGGCGATCGAGTCGCCAATTCTCCAAGGCTGATATGAGCGCCCGGTCCACATCGGGGAGGTTGTCCTGAAGGGTTTCCAGGAGAAGCTCGATATAGCTAATCCTCCTCGGGGCTACCCGACGGCTTTGGAGCACTCTGGAAAGCGCTTGGGAGATGGTCTCCCCCCCTCCAGCGCTCTCCCACAGATAAAGAACCTGGAGGGCCCAGGCTCTGGCCCGGCTTCGGTCTCGGGGATGAGCCCCGTCCCGGGCCGGGAATTCGACGGCCAAATCCTACTCCATTTGTTGAAAAAGACCGGCCATCTCCAGAACGCTCAACGCAGCGTCCCACCCCTTGTTTCCTGCTTTGGTGCCTGCCCTTTCAAGGGCTTGGTCTACGGTATCGGTGGTGAGGACACCGAGAGAAACGGGCACGGAGGAGGCTCTGGCGACCGCTCCGAGTCCACGAGTCGCCTCTCCTGCGACATACTCGAAGTGGGGAGTGCCTCCACGGATAACGCAGCCGAGGGCAATGACGCCGTCGTATTTTTCCATCCCCGCCGCCCGGGCCACCGCCGATGGCAGCTCCCAGGCTCCGGGAACTCGATAAAGGTCGATTTCGCCCTCTTCCACCCCGTGGCGAAGGAGGCAATCGATCGCCCCTTTCACCAACTGTTCCGTGATCAGGCTGTTGAACCGGGTCACCACAATCGCAAACCGCTTCCCGGTGCCGTCGAGATCTCCATTGAACTCGTTCACGCCCGTGCTCCCTTAGTCTGTAACACCTTATTATAGGAGGTGCCCAAGCTTGGTGCGTTTCGTGGCCAGGTACCGCCGGTTGAATTCCCCTGCTTCGATCTCCAGGGGCTCCCTTCCGGTGATCTCCAAACCGTAACCCTCAAGGCCCACTACCTTTCGAGGGTTGTTCGTAAGTAATCTGATGGAGGACAGGCCCAGATCCAAGAGGATTTGTGCTCCCAGCCCGTACTCCCTCAGGTCGGGCTTGAACCCCAAGGCCTCATTGGCCTCGACCGTGTCCTTTCCCTGATCCTGAAGGTCGTAGGCCCGGAGCTTGTTGGCCAGGCCGATCCCTCTGCCCTCCTGCTTCAGGTAGACGATTGCCCCCATTCCCTCATCCTGGATCTTCCGCATGGCCAGGCGGAGCTGCTCACCGCAGTCACATCGCTTGGAGCGGAAGACATCCCCGGTGAGACACTCCGAGTGCATCCGGACCAGGACGTCCTTCTTCCCTTCCAACTCGCCCTTCACCAGGGCCACATGATCCCGCTCGTCCACCAGGTTGGAGTACCCGATGACTCTGAAATCCCCGAACTCCGTGGGCAGCTCAGCCTCGGCTACCCGCTTCACCAGACGCTCCCTGGCGAGACGGTATGAAACCAACTGAGCCACGGTGATGAACTTCAGGCCATGTTCCTTCGCCACCTGCTCGAGCTCCGGCCGCCGGGCCATGGATCCGTCTTCCTTGAGGATTTCACAGATCACGCCAGAAGCCGGGAGTCCGGCAAGCCGGGCCATATCCACCGAAGCTTCCGTCTGTCCCACCCGTCGAAGAACGCCGCCAGCCCGGGCCCGAAGGGGGAAGATGTGTCCAGGGCGCCGAAGATCCGTCGGCCGGGTATTCTGATCCAGAAGAACCTGGATGGTCTTGGCCCTATCGTAGGCGCTGATCCCCGTGGTAACCCCGAAGCTGACGTCCGCATCCACGGAAATCGTGAAGGCCGTGTGCTGCGGGTCGGTGTTGTGGTCTGTCATGAGGGGGAGCCCCAGCTCATTGGCCCGTTCGTTGGTCATGGCCACACAGATGAGTCCCCGCCCGTATTTCGTCATGAAATTGATGGTCTCTGGGGTGATCTCGGATGCTGCGCATACCAGATCTCCCTCGTTCTCACGGTCTTCATCATCCGCCACGATGACCATTTTTCCCTGACGGATGTCCTCGATTGCGTCGCCGACGCTGTCGAAGGTCATTCTTTGTCCCCTCCGTATCCCAAGGCCTCGAGGCCTCCCAAACTGAGTGTATCGCTACCCTTCCAAGCCGAGAGAAGCTTCGCCACGTATTTCCCCACCAGGTCCCCCTCGAGATTCACCGGGTCTCCCGGCTTCAAAGATCCCAAGTTGGTGTGGTTCCAGGTAAAGGGGATGATTCCGACCTGGCACTGATCCTCCGCCGGGATGTCGTTTACGGTCAAACTCACTCCGTTGATGGTGATGGACCCATGAAGGATGATCAGTTGGGCCACCAGATCAGGGAGATGGAAGTCCATGAGCCAGTAGTCCCCCTCTTGCCGCACCGAGAGAACTCGGCCTACCCCATCCACGTGGCCCTGCACCAAATGCCCATCCAGGCGTCCTCCCAGCACCATGGAGCGCTCCAGGTTCACCCGGTCCCCTACTCGATAGTGGCCCGCAACGGTTCTGGAGAGAGTCGTCCCGATAGTATCGACGGCGAAAGAGTCGGCCTCAACCCGGACGGCAGTCTGGCAGGCCCCGTCCACGGTGATGGAATCGCCGGGTTTGATCTCGGAAGAGATCTCCGGAGCATGAATCACGAACTCCCGGGCCCCTGACCGCTCTCTCACCGAGCTGATGGTGCCGACCGTCTCAATAATCCCCGTAAACATCAATCCGTCCGATCAAAGGTCAGGAGAACATCCCTCCCGAAAAAACGGGCCGGAGCCGCTGGTTCCCAGGGTTCCCAAGCCTCCCGAGGTCCCACCCCGGCGAAGGCTGGAACACCCCTCTCTCCCAGCACAAAAGGTGCCACGAAGAGATAAAGGCGCCTTGCAAGCCCACCCCGAATCAACTGGGAGGCCACCCGTCCGCCTCCTTCGCAGAAGAGGGATCGGATGCCCGTGTCCCAGCAGACTTCGAGAACCGAGTCCAAAGACACACCTGCGGGTCCCCTCGGTACCCGGTGGACCCTGGCTCCCCCCTTTTCCAGTTGATTCACAGCTTCTTGAGGCGCATCTTCCCCCGTGAAAATCACCAGGGGGACCTCAGGAAGATCCCGAAAAACCCTGGCAGCGGGGGATACTCTCGCCTGGGTGTCCAGGATCACCCGAACGGGCTGATTCCTGACCGGGACATCGTCCCGGACGGTGAGGAGAGGGTCATCCACCAAAACGGTTCCTGAACCTACCATGACTCCGTCGAAGCCGGCCCTGAGCCTATGGGTTTCGAGGCGGGCTTCAACTCCGGTTATGGACGTCCGGTGGCCGGGGGCCTCGGCGATTCGGCCGTCGAGGGTTTGGGCCAACTTGAGGGCCAGGTACGTGGCTCGATTCGCAGAATTGAAGAAGAAGGCAGGGTTCTCCCTCCTGGCCTCACCGGGAGACAACATTGGGCCAATGACTTCCACCCCGCCGGATCGAAGTGCGTTCCCTCCACCGGAAGAATCGCTTCCAGGATCCGTAGCTCCGTAGATGACCCGAGAGACGCCCGCCTCTCGGAGAGCCGTGGAGCAGGGGGGTGTCCGCCCAAAATGGTTGCACGGTTCCAGGCTTACGTAGGCCGTGGCTCCCCGGGACAGATCTCCGGCCTGGCGGAGAGCGTTGACCTCGGCGTGGGGCCCACCCAGTTCCTCATGCCATCCCTCGGCGATCACCTCTCCGTCCCGGACGATGACGCACCCCACCATGGGGTTGGGGTGGACCCGCCCCCATCCATTGCGGCCGATCTCAACGGCCCGCTGGAGGAGTCGCCTTTCACTCGGGATAAGGGTGCTTTCCATTTGCCGTTGCCCCGGCTCCGGTCAGAAGGTCAGACGAAATGCCAAGGCTCCGAATTCCGAGCCGGACGACGGGTCAAACCCTCCCTCGACCGAAAGTGGAAGGGTCGAGTCGAAACCGTCAGCCCACCCGACTTCCGCCGATATTTGCAGAGTGAGGAAGGTCATGGAGGCGCCGAAGAAGAAGAGGTAACGCTCCGACAGAAGCTCCCCTGATCCAGTTGAGTCATTGTCCCCTCCCTCCGGATCGGTGACGACGAGGGTGGCGTCCCCGGCGTAGCGGTCCCACCCGGCTCCACCGAGGAAGCCGATTCCCCAGATGTCCTTCCCCACGACAGCTCGGAGGGATGAAGCTCGAAGATCGAAGCCGGCTTCGGCCGGATCGCCGTCATCCACATTCCACAGCTCCGTCCTTCCCAGGGACCGAAAGAAGGCCGAGAGGGAAATGCCCGGTAGGGTGAAGGATTCCCTGATGATCCCGATGCGGGTTCCGACTCCCCATCCCGTGACATTCTCCTGGAAGCCCTTGTCACGGGGGGTGCCGATCCATTGAGTGGAGACCGCCAGGTCCACGGATCCGAACCCGCCCACCGTGGGGCCGAGGGAGAACCCGTCGAACAGACCTAGGACGCCTGAAAGATGCACGGACGCCAGGCTGGCGGTGGTTTTCCCCCTGGGAAGGCCTCCGCTCATCTTCAGGGAGGGGAAGGGAGCCCGAGTGAGAGAGCCGCGAACGCTCAAGGCGAAGCGAGGAGATCCTTTCATACGCCAACCCAGAGTGCTGGCGGAACCCGGCAGGTCACTACCGCCGGAGGCAGCCAGACCGAGCGCCCCTTGAGCCGCCTGGACAGACAGCCCCACTTCCTGGCACCAGGCCAGACGGAGCTCCGATCCGGCGCCGCAGGCCGAGATGAGGTCCGGAAGGTTCTGGGCCTTCGCGGATTGAAGGGATAACCCCAAGAGGAGACAGAGGATGGAGGCCAC
>JAUXEE010000178.1 GCA_030618065.1 Gemmatimonadota bacterium | reverse complement strand
CAGGGTCAAGGGGCATTGGACCAGTTGGCAGAGCTCCGGAGGGCCATCCAGAGTCTTGGGCATGCTCATGGTGAACACCGTGCGCCAAGCCGGGGCGCCTCCCACCCTGATCTCGCTCTCAGGAGCTTCCGGAACCGGCTGGTAGATGAAGGTCCGGGCCCTCGCCCCCACCGCCAACTCCACAATGGTATCGGTGTGAATGCTGGGCCGGGTTGAGAGGAAGTAGCTCAGGCCCTTCAAATCCAAGCGGACCCCTTCCGTCACCGCGTCCAACCGGACTCCCATTTCGGCATCCGCCGTATCCGCCCATATGGACACCCCGGCGGAATCGATCTCGAACACCACCGAGTCCCCGGCGGCAGGGTCCCAAACCCCTGTGGCAAGGGGAGTGACCGGGCCCGCCCCCCCTTCCGCCCAGAGCTGGCGGTCACCCACCGAATCCACAGCCACGTCCCAGGCCGCTGAACGGAAGTCCCAGTCCCGCGGGAGCGCACCGATGGAGAGAGTCACGGGACCATCCAAAACACTGGAAAGGGTGTCAAAACGGGCAATGATCTTGCCCCCCACAAAGGTAAGGAGGGAGTCGACTCGGACCGATCCGGTGGAATCCCGAACGGAAGCGGAGACAGGGTAGGGATTCCAGGAGGTCAGAACACGAGCGTCCAGGCTCCCCTCGAAAGACCGGGCCACGATGCCGGTGGGTAGCTGATAGGGCTGTCCATACCCACCCCAGGCTTCCAGATCCCCGGCAAACTCGTGAAAGGGAAGAATCACCTCCACCGTCACGGCCCCGACAGGAATCAGGTCACCGTCCAGGGTAACGGTGATCTCCTCCTGGCATCCGGAGAACGACCAGGAGCCCAGAGCCATTAGCCCAACCAATGCTGTTCGCTTCAACCCATTCGCCATATGCATTAAGGGGTCATCCCCTCGAAGTTCCCAACCGAAACGGATGCGGAATCTCTTCAATACCCGCCATCGTCCGTCCAGATCCTGGGAAGACGTTGGGTCAACCCAGTGAGGATTTCGTAATTGATGGTCTCGGCATGGCTGGCCACCTCTTCCAAAGCGATCTCCTCGCCATCCGCCCGACCGAAAAAAGTAACCACATCTCCCACCGCCGCACCGTGAATCTCCGTCACATTCAGTACCGTGACGTCCATGGAGATCCGCCCGATGATGGGAACGCGCCGCCCCCGAACCAACGCCTCACCTCGGTTGCTCAGGAGTCGAGGCAAGCCGTCGCCGTAGCCGATGGCCACGCTGGCCCATCGCTCGACGGCAGGAGCGGTGTAGGTAGATCCGTAGCCCACGGTGGACCCGGATATGGCATCTTTCAGATAAACGATCCTGGCCCTCAAAGAAGCCACCGGGACCGGGGGGGGAAGCTCGTCCCCGGCTACCCCACCATATAGAAAGATCCCTGGGCGCACGGCGTCCCCGGCAAAATCCGGCCGCCGAAGAGCCCCCGGGCTGTTACATGCATGAATGAGCAGTCCCCCCGGCCTGGGGGGAAGGCTCTCCACCGTCGTCATGAGTCGGTTCCACTGGGTAGAAGTGGGTTCCTCATCCGCGCCATCGGCCGAGTGGAAATGGGTGAAGCACCCTTCCCAGACGAGCTCGGGGCCCAGGAGATCTCCGACCCCGGGGCCCCACTCCTCCACCCGGTGCCAGTCGAAGCCGGCTCGACCCATCCCCGTGTCCACCTCCAGGTGGAATCGGCCCGGGACCCCAGCCTCCGCGCTCGCTTGCCGGAAACTGGATAGCCCTCCGAGGTCCGAGATGCTCACGGTCAACCGGGATTCCACGGCGTCCCTGTACGACGCCGGAGCCACGGGGCTGCAAACGATGATGGGCCTTTGGATCCCCAGTCGCCGAAGCCCGACTCCCTCCCCCACGGCTGCGACCCCATAACCCCAGGGATTCAGGGGTTCCAGGACGGAGACGACGCTGGCCACACCCAAACCGTAGGCATCGGCTTTCACCATGGGGATCAACCGGACCCCCTCCCGCACCACTTCCCGAACCGTCCGAAGGTTCTCCTTCAGGGCCGATGCGGACAGATCCACCCAGGCTCGGGCTCTCTCATCAGTTGACATGATGGTCGAAAGATGCGAAAAAAGACGGGCGCAGCAAGGGGCGCCAGGGACCCATGGCGCATCGAAAACCAAGGCGTATCAGGCATGATCGAGAATCCACCATTATGACCCCATCCAATGACGGCCAGGATCCGAAGCCCCTGGAGAACCCGATCCCGAACTCCCTGCCAAAGCCCGGGACGCTGGACGGGGTTTTGGATCGAGCCCTGATCTTGGTGGCTTTCCTGAGAAAAAACTGCCCCTGGGACGCGGCCCAAACCCCCGAGTCCCTCATTCCCCACCTCCTGGAGGAGGCGCAGGAGGTGGTCGATGCCATTCGGGCTCGGGACACGAACGAGCTGGAAGGGGAACTGGGAGACCTGCTTCTCAACCTCGCCTTCCAGGTAGTGGTAGGTGAGGAGAGGGGAGACTTCACGCGGGAGAGCGTCACCCTTCGCCTTGAAGAGAAGATGAAGCGCCGGCATCCCCACCTCTACGGGCTTGGTGAAAAAGAGGAATGGGAGGAGATGAAGGTCCGTGAGCGGGGAGAGGGTGCGAGAGTCCTGGACGGCCTGGCCAAAGGTCTCGATCCCCTCCTCAAGGCCCATCGAATCCAAGACCGGGTCAGTGGCGTGGGATTCGACTGGCCCGATGCCGGGGGAGCCTGGGAAAAGGTGGCCGAGGAGTTGGAGGAGGTCGGGGCGGCCCTGAAACAAGGGAATCAGGGAGAGGTGGAGGAGGAGTTGGGAGATCTCCTTTTCGCCGCGGTGAACCTCACGCGGCTGGCTGGCGCCCATCCGGACACCGTCCTGGACCGGGCCAATAGGAAGTTCCAGGAGCGGTTCGAAGCCTTGGAGGATCTGGCCCAGGAGCGGGAAATCTCCCTGACCGGTGCCACCCTGGAGGTCCTGGACGGCCTTTGGGAAGAGGTGAAGAGGGCCCGCTAAAAGCCGGCCCTTTTGTCTACCAGATTGAGAAGGGTTTCCCCGGCGAGGTACCTCCTCAGGTTCTCGAGGATCAGATCCGTCTGCCGCCGCCAGAACCCCCGGGTCACAGCAGAAACGTGTGGCGTCAGGACGACGTTGGGGAGAGTCCAGAGGGGGTGACCCGGTGGGAGAGGCTCATCCACGAAGACGTCCAGGCCGGCCCCCCTCAGCCTTCCCTCCTGGAGAGCTGCCACCAGTGCATCTTCGGCCACCAAGCGACCCCTGGAGAGGTTGACGAGGACCGCCGTCGACTTCATTCGCGATAGTGCGACGGCGTCCAGCTTGCCCCGGGTCCCAGGGGTCTCCGGGGCACTGAGAACCAGGAAATCGCTCTCTTCCAGCAACCGGCGAAACCCACCCTCACCGTGTAGTGTTTCGATGCCCGGATCCCGTAGGTCGATCTCCGGCTCCAGGGAGATCCGTCCCACGTCATGGAAGGCCTGGGGTCCCCGGTCGTAGGCCAGGACCCGGGCTCCGAATGCTCGGGCTCGTTTCGCCACCTGCCGACCGATCCCGCCGAAACCGAAAATCCCCACCGTGGAGTGAGCCACTTCCGTGAGGGGATGGTCTCCCCGATAAAAGGGCCCCGTGTCCCACCGTCCCTCGGCCTTGTTGGTCACACTGAAATCCAAACCCCGGGCGAAATGGAGGATCATGGCCATGGCCGTGTCGCCCATCGGGGGGCCGTGAATCCCCTTGGAGTTGGTGAAAAGGACCGGGCTCTCCAACATCTCCGGTGTGAGAGAGCTGCCCACGCCCGTTGCCCCGGAATGGGCCCATTTCAGCCGACCAGCTTCCCGAAGGAGGGCAGACGGACATCCATATCCGATGTAGATTTCCACCTTCCGGACCGCCTCCAGCAGCTCTGGACTGAGGCTGTTCACACCGTCGCCGGAACCGTCGGCCTCCGTCTCCATTTCCTGGAGGAGCCACCCTTCCGGAAGTGCTTTCCGTATCTCCTGCGGTACCCATCCGGGCAGGGCCCAGGCGGGACGCCCATCGTTCAGATCGAAAAGGAGCTGTGGCATGGAGCTGGGCGCACCCAGGTAAAGGAGCTTGGGCGTAGAGCCGAAGTCGCCGGCTACGGATACAGTCGGTTGATGAGCCGCGGAAAGGGTATCAACTCTCGAATGTGCCGGCGGCCCGTGATCCAAGCTATCGTCCGTTCCAGGCCCAACCCGAATCCTGAATGGGGGAAGGTCCCGAAACGGCGAAGGTCCAGATACCAGGCGTAGGCTTCCTCCGGGAGTCTCTCCTCTTGGATTCTGGCCCGGAGGCGGTCCAGATCGTCCTCCCGCTGACTCCCGCCGATGATCTCCCCGTACCCCTCGGGGGCGATGAGGTCATCGCAGAGAACGGTCTCCGGGTCGTCGGGGTTTTCCTTCATGTAGAAGGCCTTGACACGCTTCGGGTAGTTGTAGACGAAGACCGGCAGATCGTAATCCTCGCTCAGAAGGGTCTCGTCGGCGCCCCCGACGTCATCGCCCCAACTGATGCCGCTGCCTTTCTCTTGAAGGCGGGTCACGGCGTCGGCATAGTCGATCCTGGGGAAGGGCGGCCGGACATGCTCCAGCTTCGAGAGGTCCCGCTGGAGGTGCTCCAACTCGGGCCGGCACCGTTCCAGGGCCCGCTCGACGATGTACGATACCAGCTCCTCCTGGAAGTCCATGTTTCCGTCCGAGTTCACGAAGGCCATCTCCGGCTCGATCATCCAGAACTCGGTGAGGTGCCGCCGGGTCTTGGACTTCTCGGCCCGAAAGGTGGGGCCGAAGCAGTAGACGTTCCTGAAAGCGGGGCACGCCGCTTCGGCGTACAACTGCCCCGTCTGGGCCAGATAGGCGCTCTCGCCGAAGTACTCCGTCTCGAAGAGGGTCCCTGCATGTTCCCCTATGGCCCCGGTCAGAATGGGGGTATCGACTCGTACGAAATCCCGTTGGTACAAGAAATCGTGGATGGCCTGCTCCGCCTCGGCTCGGACCTTGAGCCCCGCTCTCTGCTGAGAGGACCGTAACCAGAGGTGCCGATGATCCAGGAGGAACTCTGCCCCGTGCTCTTTGGGCTGGATGGGGTACTCGGGACTCGGACCCAGGAGCGTGACCTCGCTCAGGCCCATCTCGAATCCCCCGGGAGAGCGTGCATCCTCCCGAACGATCCCCCTGACCTCGACCGATGCTTCCTGGGTCAAAGCCGT
>JAUXEE010000128.1 GCA_030618065.1 Gemmatimonadota bacterium | reverse complement strand
CTGGATCACCCGCCTTGAACTCAGTTCCGTTGCCAAAAGCCCGGAAAGGGTTCTATCCACCTCCTCCAACACCTCCTCCAGGTGGGCCAGAAGCTCGTCACCCGAGGGACCCTCCCCGGCATCGAACTCCTCCTGGCGCCGCCGAAGATCCGGAGCCCCCCCGATCCCGCTCACCACCCACTGCCGGACGTTTCCTGCCAGGTGGAGGATCAGATTCCCGATGGAATTGCAGGCATCGTTTGGCCGCCACCAAATGTCCTCGGTGGGGAGAGCCTCAACGGCCAATCGGATTTTCGGAAGATAGTCGTTCTTCAGGTACGCTCTGGAGCGATCAATAAACGCCCGGCCCGTATCCACCTTTGGTTCCCCCGGTCTCGAGTTGCTGAAGGCCCTCCAATCCAAAACCCAGGACCGCCGTCACAGGGTAATGATCCGAGGGGTAACGGCCGTTGAAACTGACCCGAACGATCCCGGCATGCAGGACATCCCAGCCGGAGCCAGCCAGGATAGCGTCGATTTTCTCGCCTTCGGACCCTCCTTCAAACCCATGGAAGGTCCCCACTTCTCTAGCATCCGGGAACCGAACACGGAATGGGTCCTTCAGAGAAAGGTCACCTGCGTCCAGGAGGGCTCGAAACGCGGGATTCCCCTCGCCGGCATTGAAGTCGCCTGTGACGAGGAGCCGGTCCCCTGGGTTTCCACGGTTCCGGATTCGTTCCAGGAGGAGCTGGGCTCCTCTCTCCCGGGAGGGCTGGGAACGGTGATCCCAGTGGAGGTTGAAGAGGGTGAAAACGGCTCCGGATACGCGATCCCGAAACCGCCCCCAGGTGCAGATCCTGGGGATCTCATTGCCCCAACTCATGGACCCCGGGGCCTCCGGCTCGTCCGAGAACCAGAAGGTCCCTTCCTCGAGGACATCCAGGCGATCGCGTCTATAGAGGATGGGCGCGTACTCCCCCGCCGTCACGCCATCATCTCTGCCAACACCGATCCAGGACATCTCAGGGAGAAGGGCTCCGAGTTCATCCAGTTGGAAATGAAGGGCTTCCTGAACTCCCACCACGTCTGGATGGAAATCCTCCATCACGCCGGCTACCATCTCCTGTCTGAGGGGCCAGGCGTTTTCCCCGTCGGCGGCCGTGCCATAGCGGACGTTGAAGCTCATGACCCGGAGTTCCTGCCCGACACCCCCACGCGGAGTAAGAAGTACGGCGAGAGCCAGGAGAGTGGCCCCGACACGCCCATGACCCCGGACGCTCTTCACCATCAGAAGGGCAGGTCCAGAGACTCACAAAGGAAGGATACGAGAGCCGCCCCCGCCCGGCAGTAGCTGGCGTACTCCTTCATGAAGTTCGGCTGGAAAACGTCCTTCTGGGAGAGACTGGTCTCCGGCACGCCTCACCCTCCCTTCCCTTGCCCTACCGATGAAACTCCATCTGGTTGCTGCCCCTGCTCCGGGCGACTCGAAGGGCCTCTTCAGCAGCTCCCATCAGATCTTCAGGCCGTTCCATGTCCACGTCGAAGGCCGCTCCACCCATGCTGAACCCCAGGCCCGTCGTTTTCCGGATCGAGTCCAGCAGCCCATCGATGCGATCCGCCACTAGCACAGCCCCGGCCACATTGCAGTCGACCAGGCAGAGGGCGAAGCGAGCCTCGTCGGATCGGGCTATGAGGTCGGACTGACGGACAACCGGCCCGAGGGTATTTCCTATGGACCGAAAAACCCGGCCAACCTCCGACGCATCCGTCCTTCCGGCCCATTCTGGGAAGTGGTCGATCTCCATGAGGATGACGGTCAGCGGTACTCCCCGGCTCCCCGTGGCGAACACGACCCCGAAAACGGTGTCGAAGTGAAGGCGGTTCGGCAATCCCGTCTGGTCGTCGGTAAGGGCCGGATGACCTCTGGAGCCGATGGTGTCGTTCATGACGTGCGTCTCCCTGGGCGGAGTGGTGTGGATTGCCCAAGTACAACCTTCTACCCCTGGCCGCCATTTGCCAGACCCACGTCCTCAGGCAGCCACAGTCCGGGTTTCCTTCCCCCTTCTTATGACCTTCCTCCACCCTGGTTGTTCTTGAGCTTGTGCGCGAACCGGGATCTGAATTTCGCGAGCTTTGGAATGATCACCGCCTGACAGTATGGCTGCTCCCGGTTTCGGTTGAAGTACTCCTCATGGTAGTCCTCCGCAGGGAAGAACTTCTGAAAGGAGGCTACTTCGGTGACAATGGGACCCGGCCATAGGGCCTGAGCATAGAGCTCCCGAATGAGCCCCTCGGCGATCTCCTTCTGGTCAAGGGAGTGATAGAAAATCGCCGACCGATACTGGGTGCCCACGTCGGCCCCTTGCCGGTTCAGCGTCGTGGGATCGTGAAGCGCAAAGAAGACCTCCAGGATCTCACGGAAGGTGGTGGTCTCGGGCTCGAAATGAAGCTGGACCATTTCAGCGTGACCCGTGGTCCCCCGGCACACCTCCTGATAGGTAGGGTTTGTGGAATTCCCCCCCGAGTATCCCGACTGGACCTGATGGACCCCTTCCAGATTGAGGTACACCGCCTCCAGGCACCAGAAGCACCCGCCGCCGATGGTGGCGACCTCCATGGCCTTGACCTCCTGGGGATATCCTGGACAGCGGCGGGACAACCGACCGGTACAGGCGGTTCAGTCCGCCTGGGCCTCCCGATTGTTCCGCTGGTTGGGATGGTCCAGGTGCCTCCAGGTGTCGCCCCTGCGGAGCTGCTGGATGGCGGACGGAGACACGCTCAACTCTTCCGCCCAGTATGCGGCTGAATGCTTCCACCGGTCCCTACCGGTGTCCCAGTCTTCCAACACATTCAGGGCTTCCTGTTTGGTCATGCCGGCATGAGGCGATTTTTCGCCTCGAAGCCAGACATTGCTTCCACCCCATCGACCTGACTTTTGGATGGGACCTGGAAGGCGGGCCCCGGTGTTCCCGAGGCAGTAGTGCCGGATCTGATTGACGGTGAAATTGGGGAATCTTCGGGCAATCTGAGCGTAGGTGTAGCCCTCTTCGGCTAGATCACGCCAGATGATAACAATAGCTCCAGTTGGTTTTGCCATGTCTAAATGGTCCTTCGGGTCGCGCCGTGTTATGGGACTCTGGGGAAAAAGTGTCTCGTACTTTTCAAAATATCAAAGGCCGCCCCTTCGCTCAACCGGGGAAGGCAAAATAATGAGAGGTTAAAAGCAAAATCCCCGAGAAAGCAGGGAAGTTCCCACTCACATTCTTTGGAGGCGCAACCAGCGGGGCCACGCCAGGTGGTTCCCAGGCTCAACCGGAGCTTGCCCCTACCTTTCGCACCGCGAACTTAAGCCCGGACCAGGTATGATCCAGGGCAGCGATCTTGTAGTCCACCAAGCCAGCGTCCATCCCCGTGCGCCGCACAACGTCCTGCTTCAGATTCGAGAGAACCCCGGAGCTTTTCTTGGGCCAGATGATCCAGATTCCACCCTTCCCCACTCTGGAGACCCACCTATCCATGTTCTTCTCCAGCTCACGTCGAGACCGAACGAACCAGAGGATCAGCTCCACACCCGGCCCGAACCTCTTCACCAAGGTGGCGCCTTCAGGGAGATCTCCCAGAACCGTCGGGAAGTCCGGCGGCGCTCCGACCAGAAGAACCCGGCTGGAAGCCTTGATACCCAGCTTCTTGGGAAGAGGAGTGCCAGAGTAACCGGCCAACATGGAATCGGGCACCACGGGGTTCGCCGGGGGATTCTTCAAGGCCCGCTCCAGGGCCGAGTCTATCTCCACCCAGGAAGCGAACTCAGCGTCCGGGAGGATTTTTCGTACTCCAGCCACCTTTTCCGGTGACCCTCCTGCGAAGACCAGGGGAAGGTGGCGAGTGGTCCCCTGGACCCTGAGAGCCACCCCCAGGTCCCGCCCCTGGGCCGGGCTCCGGGAGAGATCGATGACCACCGCCCCGGGACACTCCTCTTTGAGGGTATGAATAAGCTCCCCGGCACCCAGAAGCTCATACACGACCCTGTGACCCATCCGCTCCAGCTCACCACGGCGAAGTCTCCCTTCCGCCGCATTCCATGCCGCCAACCGCACAGTTTTCATCTCTCCCATCCGCTCTTCCCTCCCAGTTCCAAGCTCCTGGGCATACCTGGGCCCTTGCACCTCACGTAACGTAAGGTTGTATGGTTAATCGTGAAATCCAGGCGGCCGCTGGGCCACTGAGCAAAAAAGGGGGCAACCCATGGAAAACAAGGACATTCGGGTTGGCAAGCTGGCGAGAAGGACCGGCTTGACCGTCCGGACCCTCCATCACTGGGATCAGGTGGGCCTGCTCAGCCCACCGAAACCAGGTCCGGAGGCAACTGGACCTCCTCCAGGGGTTGGAAGGTCGGTTGGATTGGATTCTGGGCCTTCTGGCGGAAGGCAAGGACACATCGGAAGAGGAGTTACTCATAACCATGGAGAAGATGGTAATGATCGAGAAGCACTTTTCACCGGAGCAACTCGAAGCCCTTAGGAAGCGCGGGGAGGCCCTGGGGCCCGAAGCCCTCCAGGCCGCCCAGGAGGAATGGCCCCGTCTGATCGCCTCCGTCAGGGAGGAGATGGAGAAAGGAACGGACCCTGCCTCGGACCAGGTTCAACTCCTAGCGAACCGGTGGACCGCCCTGATCCAGGCCTTCTCCGGGGGGGACTCCCAGATCGAAGCTTCACTGGCGGGGATGTATCAAGCTGAACCGGACGCGGCCGCCCAGCAGGGCCTTGACCCTGCCCTGTTCAAGTACATCGGGGCAGCCATGCGAGAAGGAGGGAAAGGAGGCTGAGACTCAGGGCGACTCTGCACAAGTCGGATGCGCCGCGGTATGCGCCGGGGTATGAGCCGTGGTACGAGCCGAGTTACGGGCGCCTTGGCGACGAACCGTGGAACCCGGACGGCGTCAAGACGTTCAGCCCTCGCCCTTCGTATCCTCGTAATAGTCCACGCTGACGCCGCATCCGTCCCACATCCGCTCGTACTCCTCCATCCGCTTCGCCACGAAGGCCCGGGCTTCTTCCGGACCCCCAAGTATTCGGGCGACACGGGCGTCTCTGGAAGGTGATTCGACCGCGGCGAGATCCCCCCCGAGCCTCACGATCAGCAACTCACCTGCCAACTGAGTGTGATGTCGCTCTTCCACAGGAAAGTGGTCAGCAAGATCCTCCCATTCATGGGCGGAGAGAGGCACCGTCCCACCCGATGCCAGGCGCCTTTGGAACTCTTCGATCGTCACGGACACACCCCACCCAGGGCCGGATCATCCCCCATCGCCAAGGCCGCCGCCGCTTCCGCGTGGATAACGGTCGTATCGAAGAGAGCTACAGGCACGTCTTCCTGCTTGAGGAGAAGACCGATCTCGGTACAGCCCAGGATGACACCCTGGGCCCCTGAGCGTTCTAGGTCTTCTGCAATCCGCTTGAACTCGTTCCTGGACGCTTCCCGGATCTTCCCAAGGACCAACTCCTCATAAATCACCTGATGGACCAGCTCCCGATCCATCGCCGGAGGAATCTCGACGTCGAGTCCGTGATCCTCTTCGAGCCGGCCCCTATAGAAGGGTTCCTCCATCGTGAACCGGGTTCCCAGGAGCCCTATCCGCTCCAGCCCTGACGCTTTGATCCTCTCCGCTGTCGCATCGGCGATGTGGAGGAGTGGTATGGAGATCTGGGCTTCGATAGCGGGAGCCACCAGGTGCATGGTGTTGGTGCATAGAACCAGGAAGTCAGCGCCGGCCTTCTCCAGGGTCAGGGCGTCTCGAGCCAGGATCCCTCCCAGGTCATCCCACTTCCCCTGGTGTTGAAGGACTTCGATCTCCTGGAAATCTACGCTGAGGAGGAGAATCCGAGCCGAGTGGAGGCCCCCGAGCCTCCGCCCCACCTCCTGGTTCAGGAGCTGGTAATAAGCGACGGTCGACTCCCAGCTCATTCCTCCGAGCAGGCCAATGGTCTTCATCGTAATCGTCCGGAAAAAATCAGGAATGCATAGAGGTTATTCACCACCGGAATTCGTCAGGCCTCTGCAGGATCGAAGGTTCGCACTGCGGCGAGCCAAGCAAAGGGATTCTCCAGGTGAATCGCGTGCCCGGCCTTGGGCACCAGTCGTAGGACGGATCCACGGATCTCCTCGGCCATCATTTCCGCTACCTGGATGAACTTCCGGTCCTCCTCCCCCGCCATGAGGAGGGTCGGCAAGTTCATGTCCTGGAGGGAGTCCCAAAAAGAGGGCTGGACCCCGGTACCAACTCCCCGGAGGCAGGCCGCCAGAGCTTCAGGGCGATTTTCGAGTTTCCTTTCCCTCGTCAGGGATCGAACCTTGGGTGGGAGTTTCCCCTGGGTGGCGAAGAGGGGAAGACCCATCCAGTGATCTACGAACGCTT
>JAUXEE010000025.1 GCA_030618065.1 Gemmatimonadota bacterium | reverse complement strand
GTTACCGGTGCCGAAGAGCCTGCCACGTATGCGCCCTCCGCCGACTTCTTCTTCCAGGTGGTGTTTGTCGCCACCGCGATCTCCGTAATCCGGTGACCCTGAGCGGGAGAGCCCCCCGTGGTTTCGCAGAAGTGTCACCGCCCGCCTGACCAGAGAGGGTGCCTCTCTCACCTTTGGGAGCCCGTTCGAGCTTTCACGAGAGCCCGAAGGGCCCTGGAGAGGAGGACGAAATCATCGGGAGAGAAGGTCTCGGGCCGTTGCCGGAGATCGAAGCCCGTGGTGCTCTCCAACGCCTGGACTTCCTCATGGGACAGCCTTACCCCCGGTCGGTTTCGCAGAATAGCCTGGAACTGTTTTCTCCGCTGTTGGAACGCCATCCGGGTGAGGGAACGGAGAGAGTCTTCCTCTTCACGAGTGAAAGGTTCGGGTCGATGAGGCCGTACTCGGATGACCACTGAATCCACGGCCGGGACGGGTCGGAAGGCCGACGCTGGAACCTTCAGAACACGTTCGACGCCAGCCACGGACCGTACGCCGACGGATAGGGCGCCAAAGGCGGACGTGCCGGGAGGCGCCAGGATTCTCTCCCCGACTTCCTTCTGGACCATGAGAAGAATCTCTTTGGGCCGGGGGGGAGTCAGGAGATGAAAGAGGATGGGAGTCGTGATGTTGTAGGGGATGTTTCCCACCACCTTCAGATCGGCTACCCGGGAGGTGAGAGCCTCGGGGTGAAGCTCCAGGATATCCCCGTTGATGACCCGCACCCCGAGGGTTCCCCTGAACCGCTCCTTCATTCCTGCCGCAAGATCCCGGTCCAACTCCACCAGGATCAGGGAGTGGCATTTCCCGGCCAGATGCTGGGTCAACTCCCCCTTCCCTGGCCCGATCTCCAACACCTCGTCCCCGATCTGGGGATCGAGAGCCTCCACGATCTTTCGTTGAAGGTTCCCGTCCACCAGGAAGTTCTGTCCGAGGAATTTCTTGGGCCGGTGATGCACAGTAGGGCAGGTCTTCGCTTCAAACTCTCATGACGAGAGCGGTAATGTCGTCAGCGGGCACGCTGGGATTGGCCTCGGCGGCCCTTCGGAAGAGATCGTCTACCAGCTCCCCGGGACTCCCGTTCCGGCCGGTCACCGCAACCTCCAGGACCATTTTCTCCCCGCTGCTCAGCCCCTCCAGAGCAAGGGTGTCGGAGAGTCCGTCGGTGAAGAGGAGGAGGAGGTCCTTACCAGCCTCCCAGGGCACGGTCCTCTCCCCAAAGGAATCCGGCCCCGCGATCCCCACCGGCGGATCGATGGCCTCGAGACGCTCAGCGGTGCCATCGTCATGGATGGCGAAGGCATGGGGGTGCCCGGCGTTGGCATAGGTCAGCTTCCCCATAGTCGGATCCAGAATCCCATAAAAGAGGGAAAGATACATCTCCGTCGTTTCCAACTCGTCCCGAAGGGCGTCGTCCAGTTGCCGAAGAACCCCGGAGGGTCGCCCCTCCTCCAAAGCGTAGATGGAGGCAGCGCTCATGGAGAGGGCCATGATGAGAGCCGCAGGGAATCCGTGGGTCGAAACGTCTCCGATCATGACCCCGATACGGCCCTCGGGAAGGTGGAGCAGGTGGAAGAAATCCCCCCCTACCTCCTTCGCAGGCTGGACCCTGGCAGCCACCTCTGCCCCTTCGAAACGCTCCGCGACGGGGAGAAGCTTCATCTGGAGGTGGTGGGCCAGCTCCATTTCCTGGTTGACACGCTCCTGGGCCAGGCTCTCCCGGATGAGCCGGTGGTTCTCCAGGGCCGATCCTACCTGGCTCGCTATGGCCGCCAGGAGCTTCTGATCGCTGGCGGTGAAGCGCCCACCAGGAGGCTGTCCGATGAGGTTGATGACCCCCACGGTCCGGGGTTCTCCGGCCGGGGGGGTGTAACGGATGGGGACGCAGAGGCGGGACTCGTCAGCCTCCATCGCGTGCAGCAGGCCATGTCCTCGAGACCCGGTCTGGCCGACGATGAGGGGGCGACCCTCACGGAACACCCTCGCCGTCACGGCCCTCGGATCCGACACCTCGAGGGGCCCACTCAATTCCTCCTCACCCACGGCAGCCACCAGTTGAAGGAGGTCAGCCTCAGCCTCAAAGACCCAAAGGGACCCCCTCTTCGCCCCCAGGACATCGCAGACCTCTCCCAGGATCACCCGGGCGGCGTCATCCAGCGTGAGAAGGGACCCAAGGATCTCACTGATGGAGTAGAGAAGGTTGATCTCTTCGTACCGCTCGCTGAGCTCGTACGTGAAGAAACGGACCTCCTGTGAGAACTCGAAGGCCCGCACCACCAGCTTGGTCACGAGATCTGCAAGGATTTCCTCCTTACCCTCCGCGCATCCCACCAACTCGAGTTGTAAGGCCGGGCCCTCTCTCGGGTGAAGGGTCCGAGACGCCCCCTTGCCCGGGGAGGGAGTTGACGGATCGGTGTTCTTGGCCGGAACGGGAGAGGCGTAAACCAGATGGGACCCTTCAGAGTCATCGAGCTGATGAAGGCGAAAGCTGATGGAGAGCGCTTTTTCGAAATCTCGAAGGGTTTGTTGAACGGCGTCGGGAAGAGCTCGGAGGGGAGGGACGTCCGGGGTCATGCCCTGGCCCCACCATCCACTTCCACATCGTCCCGGAAGGGAGGGAGGCGGAGGACCAGGGTCACGCTATTTCCACAATCGTTGAAATAGACTTCGTCCAACAACTTCCGCATCAGGAAGATCCCCCGGCCCTCGGCTTTCAGGATATTCGCGGGGCTGGTGGGATCTGGAAGGTGGTACGGATCGAAACCCTCTCCCTCGTCGGTCACCCGAGTCGTGATGGCGGACCCACGGAAGGCCACTTCCACCTTCACTCGCTTGGACGCGTCCCGGGCGTTCCCATAAAGCATGGCGTTGGCCAGGGCTTCCGACAGCCCGACACGAAGGTTCAGACGGAGCCTTCTTGGGTCCTCCCCGCAACCGGAGCATCGCTCCATAACGAAGTCCACAGCCTCCTCGATGGAGGCCAGGTCGCTGGGGAGATCGAGGACCAGGTCCGATGCCATTTCCGACTACATACCTTTTCCGAAGAGGTCCTGCCTCTGGAGGATCAAAGACCCTTCAGAGCCGCCTCACGGGAATCAGCGATGTGAAAGAGTGTGTCCAGTTTGGTGAGTTCGAAGAGGGTTTTCAGATCCTCATTCAAGTTGGCCAACCGGAGCTCACCACCCTGCTCCCGGACCTTCTTGGAGAGGCTCACCAGGACACCCAAACCGGAGGAGTCGATGTAGCCGGTTTTCTCGAAATCCACGACGAACTTGCGTTCGCCATTTTCCAGCTCCTCGAGAACCTTCTGCTTCAACTCCTGGCGGTTTCCTACGATGAGCTGGCCTTCCACGTCCACCACCAGTACGTCGTTGACCTTCTCGACCTGGAAACCCATTCGCCCTCCGTGGATTGGATCGTACCAAAAAGATTGGGATCGGCAAAAACAAAACTGAACGATGGAAAATGATACACGACTTAGGGGCCAGAGATCAAGGAAATCAACAACTTGGATCACCCCCCAACGGCATGAATATAACGAACCAGGAGGCTGTTCGCGTGGGGCGCGGCTCCTACTCGGATAATTTCTCCTTCAGGGCCCGCATCACCGTCGGAGACACGAAGGACGACACGTCCCCCCCCATGGCGGCGACTTCACGGACCAAGGAGGCGGAAAGGAAGGATAAGGGTGCGTCCGGAGTCAGGAAGACGGTTTCGACCTCCGGCCAGAGTTCCCGGTTCATCTGGGCCATCTGGAACTCGTACTCGAAGTCGGAAACGGCTCGGAGCCCCCGGATGATACAGTGGGCTTTCCTCTCCCTGGCAAAATCCATGAGGAGACCGGAGAAGCTGCCGCATTCCACCCGGTCGTTGCCGTCGAACACTTCCCGGAGCAGTGCGAGTCGCTCCTCCACCGAGAAAAGTGGATTCTTGGAATGGGTAGCTGTCTCGGCCACAACGATCAACAGGCGGTCTGCCAGCCGAAGTGTCCGCCGGGCAATATCTTCGTGCCCCAAGGTCACGGGGTCGAAGGAGCCAGGGTAAATGGCCAGAAGGTCTCTCGGAGAGGAGCTCATCCGTCCCTCTTCACTGTCGTGAGTGTGGTATCCCCGTATCGCCGTTGGCGAAGTCCGGGTAGCGGAGGCATGGCCTCAGATGAACGATGCTCAACCCAAAGCTCTTGGGCAAACTCTTTCTCGGCAAACAGCTCCAGGAGTCGTTGCCCCAGCCCCAAGTCATAGGGGGGATCGGCCAACGCCAGGTCGAACGCTCCCTCGCTGAGACGGCGGGCGAAGGCCATGGCGTCCCCGGCCACGATCCGGCACTCCCCTCCCGCCCCCAGGAGCTTGATGTTGGCCCTCAGGGTAGTCAAGGCGTTCTTGGCCCGCTCTACGAATACGACCTCCGCTGCGCCGCGGCTCAACGCCTCCAGCCCGAGGGCTCCGGATCCAGCGAAGAGATCCACGACCTTCGCTCCCTCCACGTCCCCACCGATAACCGCCATCCAGGCCTCCCTGACTCTGTCAGTGGTGGGGCGCACCCCCCGCCCTCGCACCGCCTTGAGGCGATGCCCCCGCCAGCGGCCGGCGATGATCCTCACGGATCGTTCCGACTCTGAGGGGAGGAAGGATCAGCCGGCCGAATGTCCACGAGGCGTGCCTGGAGTTGGCGCACCCCTCGAAAGTCGTTCTCCTGCAATTGGAAAACCACGTCCACGGGCCCGTTGCCCAGGGTCTGGGGGGAAATTCGCCCGGCCAGGCGAAAGCCGATGGCATCCAATTCCATCCGATCCTGGCGAAGCCGCACTTTGAGGTGGTCCGTTCCGACGATCCGTGGGGGTTCCGGAAGAGAGACGCCTCGAGCCAGAAAGGATGGCCCGGGGTTTCCGATCCCATGAGGTCCCAGGTAGCGGAGGTACTTGTGGAGTTCTTGGGACATTTCCTCCAGATGGACCTCAACCTCCGCCTTAAGGGTGGGACGAAGGTCCTCCCCCCTCAGTGACCTTCGGGCCTCGGTGTTGAACGCCTTCCGGAATCCGGAGATTCGATCCCTCCGGATCTCCATACCCGCTGCCTGGCGTTGGCCGCCGAACCGTTCCTGGTGGGCGCCGCAGGCCCGGATTCCCTCCAGGAGATGATATTCCGGGATCGAACGAGCGCTTCCCCTTCCCCGGTCCCCATCCAGGGCTATCAAGACCGCCGGCCTATGGATTCGTTCCACCACTCTGGAAGCCACGATCCCAATCACCCCGGGATGCCACCTTTCCGAGTCCAAAACCACACCATAATCCCTCTCAGGATCAAAGCTCTGAGCCAATAGCTCCAGGGCTTCATCCGCCGTTCGCCGGTCGGCATCCTGCCGTTCCCGATTCACCTCCCCGGCCAGCCGGGCCAGGCGCCGAGCTTCGTCCCTGCGGTCCGTCAGGAGAAGGCGCAAACCGTCCTCAGGCTCGCCCAAACGCCCCAGTGCATTCAACCGGGGGGCGAGGCCGAATCCGACATTCCCGGCGGAAACTCCCTCGGGGGACACCCCCGCCTCCACCATGAGGGCCTGCAGGCCAAGGTTTTGAGTCTGAGCCAGCGCCTTCAGGCCATACCGGGCCAGGACCCGATTCTCCCCTTTCAGGGGTACCAGGTCAGCCACCGTCGCCATCCCCACCAGGTCCAGAAAGGGGTGTAATTCTTCTTCCCCGATCCCCTTGGCGTCGGCCAACCCCTGGCAGAGCTTGAAGGCCACCCCGGTCCCGCAGAGATCCGGGTTGGGGTATAGGCTGTCCGCCCGGGCAGGATTCAAGACCGCGAAAGCCGGGGGAAGCTCCTCCCCCGGGGCATGATGGTCGGTTACGATGACGTCCAACCCGAGGCTCCGGGCCTCCTCGACAGCGCCGTGAGCGAGTATTCCGCAGTCCACCGTTACCAGGAGGGCGGCTCCTGCGGAGACAGCCGCTTTCAAACCGGCATCACCCAGGTCATACCCGTCCCGCAACCGATGGGGCACAAAGGGAACGACCCGCCCCCCCAACTTCTCCAACCAGCGTGTCAGAAGGGCCGTTCCAGCCATTCCATCCACGTCATAATCGCCATGGACCAGGATGATCTCCTCGTCTCGGATGGCAGAGAGAAGGCGGGTCACGGCTCGAGGGAGATCGGGGAGGGTGTCCGGGGGATGGAGCTCGGAAAGCACCGGTCGCAGGAATGCCTTGGCCGCGTCAGGCTCGTCATAGCCTCGGGCCACCAGAACGGCGCATAAGGGACGGGGAAGGCCCAGGGCAGCCTCCAGAACCTCTACCCTCGAGGGGTCAGGGGGAATACCCAGGACCCACCGGGGCGGCGGTGGAGAGAGGATTCTTCTCCCCCGGCTACCGTCGGATGGGATACCTGACGAGCGCTCTTCCCGTGGTCGGTCGTTCAGGGGGCGTCGTCTCCGGCACTGAGGAGAACTCCGCAGACCTCGCATGCGATGCTGACGGCACCCTTCAGGATTTCATTCTGGATTTGGAGAGGGACCATGCCGAAGCAATGCCCACACGCCCCGTCGGGTGTCAGGGCAGCCACCGCTACGGATCGACCCCCACTTCGGATCCTCTCATAGTTCTGAAGGTCTCGAGGGGGAACCTGGAAAGCGAAGGTCTTCCGTTTTTCCTCGAGGAGCGCGAACTCCTGGAGGGTCTTCTCCTTTTCCTCAACGAGCTGAAGCCTTCTGGGCTCTACCGCGGTCCGAGCCTCTTCCAGGGCCGATTGCTGCTCATTCAGGCGGTCCTCCATCTTTCGGATCTGATCCAACAAGGTCAGAGCCTCGTGCTCGTCCCCCTCCAGGGCCATTTTCAAAAGGTCCATCTCGGCCCGGACCGCAGCCTCCTCCCGGAGGTTCCGGACTGACTTGAGGCGTTCCTGGATCATCTTCGACCGGGACCTCCTGTCATCCGCCGAGTGTTCCAGACGTCGCTCCTCCACTTGTACTTCCTGGAGTCGGCCTTTGAGTGTCGCAACCTCCTGTTCCAAAGCCAGGGCCGGCTCTTCCACCTCTGCCAAAAGGGGGTCGTACTCCGCGACTCGGCTCTTGATCTGTTCCAGGAGGAGGTCGATGTTCTGCAAGTCTTTCAGGGTTCCTGAGCTCTCTTCCGTCATCTGCCTTCCTGCTCATGGGATGGGTCAAAGGGGTCCTGGCGCCGCCTGATGGCGGGACGCCAGTCCGTTTTCATTTCTCTGCGGAGGCGGGCTATCTCCTCCAGTTCCTGCACCATGGATTGCTGCTTGGATGAGTCTGTTTCTCGGATCATGTCCGCTCTGAGCCGGTCGGCCCGGGCAGCCAACTGACTCTCCTTTATCTGTCCAACCGAGTCCTCGAATACCCGGGATGCCTCGGAGAGTCGCTCCGGGTCCCCCAGAAGCTCCTCCAGCCTCACAGCGGCAACCGAATCCATTTCTTCGGTTGGATGGGCCAACTCCGGGTCTTCAATAAGGGCCTGAAAAACGGCCCGGAGCCCAGGATCGGAAAGCTCCTCTGGGCCCAGACGCTCCGCTGCCAGATCCACATAGTCCCTGAACTGGACGAGAAGCAGAAGGAGTTTCCTTTCGGCTCCGAGAGCGATGGGTCGGTGGGAGCCAACCGGCATGGGAGCTGACCTGGCCCGAGCCCGAGGTCGTGCCGGAAAGCCCACCTCCCCCTTCTCCAACTCGGCATTCAGAGTCTCTCTCCGGACCCCCGTACGCTCGGCCACCTTTGCCACATAGATGTCCCTCAAAGCTGGATCTTTGGCGGCCCTGAGAGTGGGGAGAAGCCGATCGACGGCTCCCCTGGTTCGTTCGATGGAGGAGAAATAGTCCCTCTCATCCAGGATCTGGAGCTTCCGGTCCAGCACATCAACGGCCTGGCTGAGGTACTCTCTGACCCCTTCGGGACCTTCTTTCTGGACGATGGTATCCGGATCCTCCCCTGGGGGGAGGGTCACGACGGAAGGGTGGAGGCCAGCGGCCAGAAGGACATCTCCTGCCCTGAACGTGGCCTTCAGCCCGGCCGGGTCACTGTCGAAGAGGAGGAAGGCCCGTGTGCAATATCGAGCCAACAACCGGGCCTGGGCCTCCGTCATGGCTGTCCCCAGGGGAGCCACCACGTTCTCGATTCCCCCAGCGGTCAGGGAGACCGCGTCCATATACCCCTCCACCACCAAGGCTCCTTCCTCCCGGCGGATGGCGTTCTTCGCCCAGGACAACCCGTAGAGGACCTCCCCTTTGTGATAGACAGGGCTCTCAGGGGAGTTCAGGTATTTGGGCATGCCCTTTCCTCCCATACCCAGAACCCGACCGCCAAAAGCCAGGACCCTTCCGGAAGTGGACTCGATGGGAAAAATGACCCTGTTTCGGAACCGATCGTAGGGCTCCTTCCCTTCCTCTCGCTGAATCAGGAGCCCCGCCTCCAAGAGCACCGCATCGTCGATCCCGTGGACGGAGCTTCCCTCACGGAGGGCACGCCATTCGTCTGGGGCGAATCCGAGGCTGAATCGCTCGGCCGTCTCACGTCCAATTCCCCGGCCCTTCAAGTAGGCTCGGGCGTTCTTCCCCGCCTTCTCGTCCCAGAGACTCTTCTCGAAAAACTCCTGGGCAAAGGAATTGGCCTCGTACAGATGACGGTGGGGGTCCTCTCCGCCCCGTCTGGACACCTCCCGAATCTCCACCCCCGCCCGCTCGGCCACGTATTTGACGGCGTCCACGAAGCTGAGGCCCATGCGCTTCATGAGGAATGTGAAAACATCCCCGGATTCGTTGCATCCAAAGCATTTGTAGAAACCCTTGGAGGGCACGACGTAGAAGCTCGGCGTCCGCTCCTCGTGGAAGGGACATCGAGCCTTGAAGTCCTTACCGGCCCGCTTCAGAGCCACATGCTCGCCGATGACCTCGACGATATCGGCCCGAGCCCGAACTTCATCCACGACGTCGTCGGGAATCATCGCATCCTCACGACGGTCACCCCTGCCCCGCCTTCGGCGGGCCCGCCCATTCTGAACTCACTGACACGGCCATCGTCGGTCAAGATCTCTGAAACCCTCTCCCGGAGAGCGCCTGTTCCCTTTCCATGGATGATCCAGATCTCTCCGAGGCCCCCCAAAACCGCCTGATCCAAGGCCCGGTCCACGACGATACCAACCTCTGAGACACGGAGACCCCTCACATCGACCTCCCTTTCCGGTTCGGCTTCGGGGCCTTGCCAGGAGGACGCCAGGGAAGAAGAGGTGGAAAATGGCCTTTTCTGATCTCCGGTGGGGGGGCCGAGGAAGATGAGGTCCGTCGTGGGGAGCTGAAACCGCACGCCTCGGCTTTCCACCACGGCCCTATCCTCCCGAATCTCCACGACGGTGCCTTTCGACCCGGTTCCAGCCAGGCTCACACGGTCTCCGGGTTGGAGCTCCTGGTCCGGGCGAGACCTCCTTTTCTTTTCTCTTCCGGAACGATGCCGACGGGCCGCCTCTTCAACCCTTCGACGGGCGTTCCGTTCGGCCGCACGCAACGCCCCCTCTTCCACCTGGGCTTCTTTCCTGGCCTCTCGTACCTCTTCAATGGCATCCTCAACCTCCCGACGGGCGTCGAGAAGCAGTTGCCGCGCCTCCTCCTGAGCCCGGGCCCGAGCCGTCCCCTCCCGGGACTCCAGCTCATCTTCCCTCTCCTTGAGTCTTTCCTCGAGATATTTCGCTTGGGCCCGCTCCCGTGTGAGGGAGTCAACCAGGGTGGCCGCCTCCTTTTCCTTTCGCTCCAGGGTGGCCAGGAGCTCCTCCATACGGGCTTCATCTTTGGGAAGATGACTCTCAGCCTTATCCAAGAGGTCGGGAGGAAACCCAAGGCGCCTGGCGATGGCGAGGCCATAACTACGGCCCGGTCGTCCCTTCAAAAGCTGATAGGTAGGTTCGATCCGATCCGGATCGAACTGGAGGGACGCGTTCACCACGCCGCTTCCAGGCATATCCAACCGCTTCAGAGCTCCTAAATGGGAGGTCGCCACGGTGAGGGTACCCCGCTCCACCAGATCCTGAAGGATGGCCCTGGAAAGGGCCGCTCCTTCCTGAGGATCTGTACCTGTCCCCATCTCATCGATGAGGACCAGTGACTCCGCATCCGCCTTGCCGACAATCTCCTTCAGGTTCCCCAGGTGGGCAGAATAGGTTGACAGGCTCTCCACGATGGATTGCTCATCTCCGATGTCGGCGAAGACCTGGGGGAAGAGGGGAATACGGGTTCCCTCCCCCACCGGAGGAATCACGCCGCTCTGGGCCAGGGTGGAGATGAGACCCAAAGCCTTCAGGAACACGCTCTTCCCCCCGGTATTGGGGCCCGACACCACCAGCGCCCGTTCACCCGGCTCGAGGCTGAGATCGAAGGGGACGACATCTCCCTCACCTCTGGCCAAAAGGAGGGGATGCCTGCCATGAACGATCTCCACCTCCTGCGTGCCCGCCGGGAGGAGGGTCGGAGCCGTTCCATCCCAGGCCAGGGCAGTCCGGGCCCGAGCGTAGAGGGAGTCGAAGGCCACCAGGGCCTCTTGCGAGGCCTCCAGAAGGGAAAGGGAGGGTCGGATGGCGTCAGTTTGCTCCCGAAGAATTCTGAGGATCTCTCGGGACTCCTCTCGCTGGAGCCCCCGTAACTCACTCATCATTTGGAGGGCGACAGGGGGCTCGACGAAGAGGGTCGCACCAGTGGCGGACTCATCCAGTACCGCTCCCCCCACCTCCCCACGTCCCTCTCTCCGGAGGGGAATCACGTACCGGCCTTCCCGTATCGTCACCGATGCATCCGGGACCACGATCCGGTCCGGAAGGGTTCCCAGTAGCTTCTCCAGGGCCCGGACCACCTTGCCGTGATTGCGGCGAAGTCGCTCCCTGACCCGTCCGAGCTCCCGGCTGGCCGTGTCCAGGATGGTGCCGTCCCTGTCCACGACCTTCTGGATCGTCTTCTCTACGGCCCGGTCCTGGTGGAGTCCATTTCGGAGGGCCCCGAGGGCGGGGAGCTCTGATTCAGCTTTGGACAATCCTTCCTTCAACTCCCGGCCCGATGTCAGCAACCGTCCCAGGAAATGGAGCTCCTTGGGCTCCAAGACGCTCCCTTCCACGGTCAGGCGTTCCAACGAAGCACGGGCATCAGGAATCTCCGCGGCGGGCCAATCCCTGTGCCGGTCCAGGAACCGAGCGGTTTCCTCCACTCTTTGGAGCTCGGCCTGCACCAGACCTACGTGAGTGCCGGGAACCAGCTCGAGGACACGGTTCCTCCCGAGGTCGCTCTGGGCCCGACCGGCCACGCCTTCCAGGACGCTTCGAAACTCCAGGACATCCAGAGCATGTCGGTTCATGGACGCATCGCCTCCCCGTCCGAGCGTCGGGAGCCGCCCCGAACCCCCAAAGAGGTACGGGCGCCGGCCCCATGGCCAGCGCCCGTATCCGGACGTGCGGAAGGTAAAGGAAGGATTCCCATCATTCAGCCAACACCTCCCGGACAATTCGATTGGCCTCCTTCCCATCGAATCGTCCCTTGAGGCGGGGCATCAACCGTCCCATCACGGGGCCCATTTCCCGCAATCCCTCCCCAACGATGTCCTGAACGATCTGTCGAACCTCATCTTCCGAGAGGGCCTCCGGAAGATAGACGGAGAGCATCTCAGCCTCCGCCTCTTCCTTCTCAGCCAACTCGTTTCGGCTTCCCGAACGCATCAGTGCCGCAGCTTCTTTTCGCCGCTTCACCGCTTTGGTGATGACGGTGAGAACATCCGAATCTTCTGCTTCTTTCCCCAACTCGATCTCACGATTTCGCAACTCGGAGAGAGTTGTGGAAAGGACCAGAGTACGCAGTTTTTCCCGGCCTTTCCTTGCCTCATTCCGGTCGTTCTGAAGCCGATTTTTGAGAGGACTGCTCAATCCCTCGCACCTCCATTCCTGAGTAGGAAGAAGCTACCGGGACGGGGTGGGACGGTCAACGCGCCCCGGGGCCTGCCCGCCCTCATCCGGGAGGCCACCCCATGCCACGTCCACCCAGGAGATGAAGGTGGACATGGAAGACGGTCTGGCCCGCATCGGAGCCCGCATTCACGACCATCCTGTACCCACCCGGGGAGATCCCCTCTTCTCGAGCCAGATCCTTGGCCATGAGGAAGAGTTTCCCCATGAGATGGGCGTCACCCTCGGTCATCTCGCTTACCGACGCGATGTGCCTCCGGGGAATTATGAGGATGTGGGTGGGTGCCTGGGGATTGATGTCCCTGAATGCCAGCACCTCCGGGTCGGAACGGACCAGGTCCGCCGGAATCTCTCCCATGGCAATTCGGCAAAAGAGGCAATCGGTGTCGGCCAAGGGGTACCCCTTTTCAGATTCCTTCGTGGCCAGGAGCCTGTCCGTCATGATGGCTTCAAGATCATGGGAGGGAGCCGGAGGCGGCGCAATCCCCCTGGCCGGGGCCGGCGCAGGCCTCCCCCGTCCCCAAGCGCCATGGGCAAGCCCCCTTTCCGAGGAGAGATTCCCCCATCGGCCCTGGCACCCTAAGGGGGAAGATCCCACAGGAGGAATGAATGGAAGAATGGACGGAGCGGATCAAAAACATCCTCGACCGGGCACCGACTCGAGCTACGTCGTTTTCCCGTCTCCTAGGTGCCCTGAGGGAGGAGGGCATGGCCGTGGCAGGACGGGAAGATTGGATTCTCAAACGGATGACTGAGCAGCCGGAGACCTTCAAGGTCATACCCGATCGCCTCGGCCCCTGGGTTCCATGGCCAGAAAGGAAAGGAGCTGGATCCTCGGCCTCTCACTCGACGGCGTCAGGGTGTGACCCCTGGATCATGACATGCCTGGCCGCCTCACCGGCCTTTGGAATCGGAGAGCAGGTCGTCAGCCGGATTCAGGAGGGTCTCCAGGCCTGGGGCCGGGAGATCGACGAGGGCTCCCAGGTAGCGGTGGCCCGGTGGATCGGAGCCAATAAAGAAGCGGAAAGAGCCTTTGGGAAGTTCCTCAACAAGGAGGTAGGGAGGGCCTGAAAACCCCGGTCCACCAGCCATCCTCCTCGTCGTCCCCCAGGGAGATGAATCCCTCGGCAGAAGCGGCCGATAGGAAATCATCCCGCTCCTGAATAAGGATGCCACTGACGAGAATCCACCCCTCCGAGGTGAGGCTTTCCCTGAATGTCGAGAGGAGGGGGAGCAGGAGGTGGCTCTGAAGGTTGGCCACAATCCCGTCAAAGGGGGCGTCAGGAAGGAGGGCCCCACCTCCCACCTGGGCCTGCAGGACCTTCACCCGATCCTTTACTCCATTCCTGGACACATTCTCCATGGCCGTCTCACAGGCCAGCCCATCCATCTCCAGAGCCAGAACCTCCCTGGCCCCCAACCGAGCGGCGGCGATGGAGAGGATTCCGGAGCCG